>NZ_MUYZ01000199.1:0-12881 GCF_003013775.1 Micromonospora sp. MH33 | reverse complement strand
CGCCGCCGAGGTGGCGGCGTCCATGCTGGAGGCCGCCGGCACCTCGGCCACCCGGCGGGGGCATCCGTTGGAGCGGCTCTACCGGGACGCCCGGTGCGGCTCGCTCCACCCGGCCACCTCCGACGTCTGCGCCGACTGGCTCGGCATCGCCGCGCTCGGCGGCGACCCGGACCGTGACAGCTCGACGCCGCGTTGGTGAGCGCGACGAGTGAGCCGGTCTTGCGAGCCCCGCAGTCGTGAACGGGCGGTGCTCGTTGGTGAAGCGTGGGGATGGGGACGAGAGGTGTGGGGGGACATGGGCGTGCCGGTGATCGCGGGTCTGGGTACGGCGCAACCGCCGTCCGCCGCGCAGGACGAGCTGTGGACGGGCTTCTTCGCGAAGCACTTCTCCGGGACCACCCGGGCACTCGCCGAGCGGATCTTCGCCAACTCCGGGGTGTCCCGGCGCCACGCGGCGGTGAACCCGCTGCTGGAGGACGTCTCGGAGTGGCCCACCGAACGCCGGATGCGGCGCTACCAGGTCGAGGCGCTGCCGCTGGGCAAGGAGGCGGTCGGCCGGGCGCTGACCGCCGCCGGCCTGGACGCCGGTGACATCGGCCTCTTCGTGGTCTGCTCCTGCACCGGGTACGCCACCCCGGGGCTGGACATCCTGCTCGCCCGGGACCTGGGCATGGCCCCGGACACCCAACGCATGTTCGTCGGCCACATGGGCTGCTACGCGGCCCTGCCCGGGGTCGGCGCGGCGAGCGACTTCGTCACCGCCCGGGGCCGCCCCGCGCTGCTGCTCTGCGCGGAGCTGACCAGCCTGCACATCCAGCCGGCGGGCGCGCGGGTGGACACCCAGCAGATCGTCTCGCACGCGCTCTTCTCCGACGCCGCGGTCGCCGCCGTGGTCGTCCCCGGCGGCCGGGGGTACGCGCTGCGCGAGGTCACCTCGGTCACCGACACCTCCACGGCCGACCACATGACCTGGGACGTCACGGACACCGGCTTCCGGATGGGGCTGTCCCCGAAGGTGCCGCAGGTGCTCTCGCGCCACGTCCGGGGTCTGGTCGACGACCTGCTGGCCCGGCACGGGTGGCGCCGTTCCGAGGTGGACGGCTGGGCGGTGCACCCGGGCGGCCCGCGCATCCTCAACGTGGTGGAGCGGGAGCTGGCCCTGCCACCGGCGGCGCTCGCGGCGTCCCGGGCCATCCTTGACGAGCACGGCAACTGCTCGTCCCCGACGGTGCTGCTGATCCTGGACCGGCTGGACCGGGCGGAGACGCCGCCGGAGCGGGTCGTGATGCTGGCCTTCGGTCCGGGCCTCACCCTCTACGCGGCCCTGCTGGAGCGCACCGGCTGACGGGACGGTGGCCGCCGCCCCGCGCCGATACGCTCTCCGCATGGCTCCCGACGAGCGGATCCGGCGCGCGCTGCTGGCCGGGCTGACCGTGACGGCGCTGGCGGCCGGCGCCGGCTGGTGGCGGGCGGCCGCGCCGGCGCTCGGGCGGGCCGGGCCCCACCCCACCCCGTCGAGCGACGCCTTCCTCGAACCCGGCTTCCGGGTCGACCCGAGCGGCTCCCCGGTCCGGTTGAGGGCGGTGGTGGACGTGCAGACCGGGCGGGTGCTGGACCAGGTCGTGCTGTCCGGGCCGGAGGCGGATCCGGACGCGCCGGTGGTTATCCACGAGGAGCCCGGCGGGGCGGCGCGGCGGCGCGAGGTCTCGTACCAGGTGTGGCGGGAGCGGTCCCGCCTGATGCCGGACGGGGCCCCGGTGACCCGCCGGGCGAACGCGTCGGACGGGAACCGGTTCCTGCTGACGGTCAGCTGCTCGGGCGCGGGCGCGGTCGCCGTCGGGCTCACCGGTTCGTCCGACGACGGGACGGAGCGGGTGCTGAGCTGCGGTGGGCCGACCGCCGCCTCGGTCTCGGTGGTGGCCGCGAGCGGCGGGCCGCTGCTGGTCCGGTTCATCGCGCTGCGGGACCAGGTCGACCTCGACGCCCGGCTGGAGGAGCTGGGCTGAGCGGCGGTCAGCCGGCCAGCCGGACCAGGTCGTCGCGGTAGTCCGCCGCCGGGCCCAGCTCGGGCACCACCCGGACCAGGGCGCCCTGCCGGTCCACCAGCAGGGCGGCGGCCGTGCCCGGGTGCGCGGAGAGATGCAGGTAGGAGCGGAGGCCGCCGGCCGGGTCGGCGAGCGGGCGGACCCCCGGGGCGGTGGGGGCCTCGGCGCTGCGGCTCTCGGTGACGGTGACCAGGGTCACCCCCGGTGGCGCGGTCGCCGCCGCGGTGCCGACCTGCTCCGCACAGACGCACGCGTCCACCAGGATGATCATGGCGGGCAGCAGGCTGCGCAGCGGTACCGGCGCATCGTCCGGACCGACGAGGTCGAGCGCGGGCAGCGGCCCGACCGGGGCCGTCGGGTACGGCAGCACGGTGGGAGCGCCCCCGGAGCGGCTCGACCGGGGCCACGTGACGGCGGCCAGCCCGGTGAGGGTGATCAGCACGGCGACCAGCAGGACCAGCACCGGGAACCCGGGGGACGGCCGGCCGGCCGGGCCGAGGCGCCGCCGCGGGGTGGCCTGCCGCCGGGCCCCGCGCAGCTCGCGGCGGACCTGGCGGGCCTCCTCGGCCAGCGCCGAGGCGTCGTCGGGGACGACCACCCGGCCCCACTCCGGGGGCAGGTCGGGCAGCCCGTCCGGTGGCCCGTGGCCTTCAGCGTCAGGCATGCCCATCGGACCCCCAGGAACCGTCTCGGTGAGCGGATGTCCGTCCGTTCCAAGCGTCCCGCACCGGCCGTCGTACCGCCACACCTGGGCGCAGGTGGAATTCCGGAGCTACCATGGAAGGAGCGCATCGCCCTAGATCTGAACGCTTCCGTCACCCTTACCGGGTTGTCATCCATTGGTCACGGAGCGTGTCGAAATCATCGGCTTGACCGCCTGTCAAGCTGAAGAAATACCTCTCACAGGGCCCCTGAGCTGCGCCAACGGTCAGGACAGCGGTGAGACATCGGTGCCTGAGCGTGTTACCCTAGACACAGCGAAAGGGGTTTCGAACCTATGGTTTTCAGTGTCGGCGAGACCGTTGTTTACCCCCACCACGGGGCCGCACTCATCGAGGCAATCGAGACTCGGGTCATCAAGGGCGAGCCTAAGCAGTACCTCGTCCTGAGGGTCGCGCAGGGTGACCTGACGGTCCGGGTGCCCGCCGAGAACGCCGAGATCGTGGGTGTGCGAGAGGTGGTCGGCGAAGAGGGCCTGGGTAAGGTCTTCGACGTGCTCCGTGCACCGCACACCGAGGAGCCGACCAACTGGTCGCGGCGTTACAAGGCGAATCTGGAGAAGCTGGCCTCCGGTAACCCGCTGAAGGTCGCCGAGGTCGTCCGCGACCTGTGGCGCCGGGAGCGGGAGCGGGGTCTCTCCGCGGGTGAGAAGCGCATGCTGGCCAAGGCCCGCGACATTCTCGTCGGCGAGGTCGCGCTGGCCGAGAAGAGCACCAAGGACGAGGCGGAGACGCTGCTCGACAAGGTGCTGACCGAGGCCTGATCCGCACCTCATCGTCGTACCCACGCAGTAGCAAACGAATCCGAGGACCGCGACGTGACCGCGCAGCTCAATCCGCGCGGTGACGTCGCGGTCCTCGTTCCTGCGGCCGGTGCCGGGGTACGCCTCGGCCCGGGCGCTCCCAAGGCGCTCCGGCTGCTCGGCGGCGAGCCGCTGCTGGTGCACGCGGTACGCCGGATCGCCGCCGCGCCCTCGGTGCACACCGTCGTGGTGGCCGCCCCGGCCGCCGACGTCGGGTCGGTCCGGGCGATGCTCGCGCCGGTGGCCCCGGTCACCGTGGTCCCCGGCGGCGCCGAGCGCCAGGCCTCGGTGGCCGCCGCGCTGGCCGCCGTCCCCGCCGGGCCGGAGATCGTCCTGGTGCACGACGCGGCTCGGGCGCTCACCCCGCCCGAGCTGGTCGAGTCGGTGGCCGCGGCGGTCCGCGCCGGCCACGACGCGGTGATCCCGGTGCTGCCGGTGGTCGACACCGTCAAGGAGGTCGACGCCGGCGAACGGGTCCTCGGCACCGTCGACCGGGCCGCCCTCCGCGCGGTGCAGACCCCGCAGGGCTTCCGCCGGTCGGTGCTGACCGCCGCCCACGAGGCGGCCGGCGATCCGCTCACCGATGACGCCGGCCTGGTCGAGAAGCTGGGCGTCCCGGTGGACTGCGTACCCGGCTCGGAGCTGGCCCTGAAGATCACCCGGCCGTTCGACCTGGCCCTGGCCGAGCACCTGCTGGCCACCGGCGCCTGACGCGTACCCTCGGTTCATGATCGTTCCTCGGGTGGCCATCGGCACCGATGTGCACGCCTTCGCGGCCGGCCGGCCCTGCTGGGTCGCCGGCCTGCACTGGCCGGACCAGGACGGCCTGGCTGGCCACTCGGACGCCGACGTGGCGGCGCACGCCGCCTGCAACGCCCTGCTCTCCGCCGCCGGCCTCGGCGACCTGGGCGCGAACTTCGGGGTGGACCAGCCGGAGTGGGCGGGCGCGTCCGGGGTGGCCCTGCTGACCGAGAGCGCCCGGCGGGTCCGGGCGGCCGGCTTCGAGATCGGCAACGTGTCGGTCCAGGTGGTGGGCAACCGACCCAAGATCGGCCCCCGCCGGGACGAGGCGCAGCGGGTGCTCTCCGCGGCGGTGGGCGCGCCGGTCACCGTCTCCGCCGCCACCACCGACGGCCTGGGCTTCACCGGGCGCGGCGAGGGGCTCACCGGGATCGCCGTGGCCCTCGTCTACGAGGCGCCGGCGGCGTGACGCGGCGACCGGGTGGCACCCGGTCGCCGCGCCGGATCAGTCGACGTCCGTGCAGACGTTGTGGGTCGTGCCGTGAAGCATCGTGATGGTCTTCTCGAAGGTGGGGGTGAACTCCACGGTGAACTGGCCGTCGACGATCCACAGCCCCTTCGGCAGCGAGCCCGCGTTCTCCCGGAAGCCGAGCAGCACCGGTCCGGTCACGTACCAGGTCATCGACCCGTCCGTGCCGTAGACCACCAGCGAGGTGCCGCTGGCGTCCGCCGTGGACGTGGCCCCGGTCTCCAGGTTGGTCACCCGGTCGACGAGGGCGCCGGTGAACAGCTCCCGCTTCGGCGAGCCGTCCGGGCACGTGGCCAGGGTCAGCTTCCGGACCTCGTCGACGATGGGCTCGACCCGTACCGCGAAGTCGCAGCGGGCTCCGGCCGGCATCTCGAACGCCGCCTGTGGGGCCGGCTCCCAGGCGCCGGGGGCGATGTCGCCGCTCGCGGCGGACGCCGTGCCGGGCAGGGCCGCGACGATCGCGGCCACGACCGACGCCACCGCGACGCTCATCTTGAAACGCATGGTCACTCCATCCGTGCTTCTGGTCAGGGCCGGACCAGGATCACCGGCCCCGCTCACCACGGGCTCACCGCGCGTCGGGCCGGAGCCGCGTCGGATCCGTCCGGGTGGCGGGCCGGCCACCGGGGCACCCACCATCCGCTCACCGCCGGATGACAACCGGCGGACCGGGCCAGCCTGTCCTGTTCGGTATGGACTTCCGACTGCTCGGACCCTTCGAGGCCCGCCATCGGGGCCGGCCGGTCGAGGTCGGCAGCCGACGCCAGGAGCGCTGCCTGCTCGGTGTGCTGCTGCTCGACACGGGACGGGTGGTCCGCACCGAGCGCCTCATCGACCTGCTCTGGAACGGCCGGCCGCCGGCCTCGGCCCGGGGCGCCGTGCAGACGTACATCGGGCGGTTGCGGGGGTCGTTGACGCCGTACGGGGTGCGGATCAGCACCCGGGGCGAGGGCTACCTCGTCGAGGCGGACGGGCACCGTGTCGACGTCGACGAGTTCGGCGAGCTGGTCCGGGCGGCCGGCGTGGCCGCCGACCCCGGCGAGCGGGCGCGGCTGCTCGACCGGGGGTTGGCCCTCTGGCGGGGGCCGCTGCTCGCCGACGCGGCGGACGGCGAACTGCGGGACCGGCTCCACGGCACCGTCGAGGAGCTGCGGCTGGTCGCCATCGAGCTGCGCGCCGAGGCGCAGCTCGCGCTGGGCCAGCACGCCCGGGCGATCGCCGAGCTGATGCCCCTGGCCGCCCGGCACCCGACCCGGGAGCAGCTCGTCGCCGTGCTGATGACCGCGCTGTACCGGGGCGCGCGGCAGGCCGACGCGCTGCGGCTGTACCGGACCACCCGGCAGCTGCTCGTGGACGAGCTGGGCGTCGAGCCGGGGCCGCGCCTGCGGGAGGTGCACCGCCGGATCCTGCGCGGCGACGACCGGCTGGACCGGCCCGGGCGGCCGGTGTACGAGGTGCGGGTCCGCGACGAGAGCCTGCCCTGGAGCGTCGGGGGCCACCCGGCGCTGGACTTCTGCAACCCCTTCGCCGGGTGGGGGCACGAACCGCCGCTGCCCGGCGCCGAGTGGCTACGCGGCTACCGCACCCTGGCCGTGTGGGCCGGCCACGTCGGTCTCCTCGACGACGTCTCGGTGAGCCGGCTGCTGCATTTGGCCCGGCGGGACCCCGACCAGGCCGAGGCGGTGCTCGTCGAGGCGCGGGGCCTGCGGCACGCGCTGTACGGGTGCCTGACCGGGCCGGACGACCGGCGCGCCTTCGAGTCGGTCGCCCGGTACGCGGAGGCCGCCGCGAAGGAGGTGGTGTTCCGGCCCGAGACCGACGGCCGCGGGCGCTGGTGGCCGGAGCTCGGGGCCGGACTCCGGATGCCCCTGCACGCGGTCGCCTGGAGCGCCGCCCAGCTGCTCGCCGACCCCCGCCGGCTCACCCTCCGGACCTGCCCCGACGAGCGGTGCGGCTGGCTCTTCCTGGACGAGAGCGGGCTGCGGCGCTGGTGCAGCCTGGGCACCTGCGGGCGCTCGCTGGACCGGTCCCGCTGCCGCAGCGCCTGACCGGTGTCCGCCCGCTCGCCGGCGGCGGGCGGACGGACGGGCTGGCCGCTACGCTCGCCGGGATGCCGAACGACGCCGCCCCCGACCAGTCCGCCGCCGACGGCTACCTCCAGCGCGCGCAGCTCCTCGCCGAACTGGGCCGGTACGACGAGGCCGCCGAGGAACTCGAGGCAGCGCTCGCCAGCCACCCGGGCAACGCCGAGGCGTTGACCATGCTGGCCCGGGTGCACCTGGCCGCGGACCGGTCGGCGGAGGCGCTGCCGGTCGCCGAGGCGGCCGTGGCCGCCGCCCCGGGGGCCCTGTCACCGCTGGTGGCGCGCGGCTTCGCCCTGGTCGACCTGGGTCGGTGGAAGGCAGCCGCGAGCACCGGGGACCAGATCCTGGCGCTCGGCCCGGACGACGCGTACGCCCAGCGCAGTGCCGCCGCCATCCTGGCCGGCGCGCGCAACGGCCAGCCGGCGCTCAACGCCGCCTGGCGGGGTGTGGAGCTGGCCCCGGAGACCGCGCAGGCGCACCTGGTGCTCGGCCTGGTCGCCGCCCGCCTGGAGCTGTACGACCTGGCCGAGCGGGCCTACCGGGAGGCGTTGCGGCTGGACCCGGAGCTGGCCGCGGCGCGGCAGGACATGGGCGTGATCCGGCTGGAGCAGCGCCGCTACGCGGAGGCGCTGGAGCACCTGGCCGAGGCGGCGGCCATGGACCCGGCACGCGGCGACGCCGGCCCGACCATCGCCGACGGGCTGCGCCGCCTGGTGCTGCACGGCGCCGGCTGGTCGCTGGTCGCCACCGTGCTGGTCGCCTTCCTGGCCCCGGTCGCGCCGGGCCCGTCCCGCGTCCTCGCGGTGTTGGCCGGGCTCGGCGGGGCGCTGCTGGTCTGGCGGTACGCGGCCCGGCTTCCCGGCCTGCTGGACACCGTCCTGCCCGGCCTGCTCCGCGCCGACCGCGGCCTGGCCCTGAGCGTGTACGCGGTGGCCGCCGCCCCGGCGCTGCTGGTGCTCTACGCGCTGGTCGGCGGCCCGTGGCCGCTGGTCGCCGGGATCACCGTGACGGTGGTGGCCGAGTTCGCCGTGCTCGCCCGCACCGGCCGGCACCCGGTGCGCTAGGCCCGGCGCGCCCAGGTCCAGGCGTACGCGTCGTCCTCGCAGGCGGTCCCCGCGTCGCAGAGGTCCAGCGGCCGGAAGGTGTCCACCATGACCGCCAGCTCGTCGAAGAACTCCGCCCCGATCGACCGCTCCGCGGCGCCCGGCTGGGGGCCGTGGGTGAAACCGGAGGGGTGCAGCGAGATCGAGCCCTGCTCGATGCCGGAGCCGCGCCGGGCCTCGTAGTTGCCGCCGGTGTAGAAGAGCATCTCGTCGGAGTCGACGTTGTGGTGGTTGTACGGCACCGGGATGGCGTCCGGGTGGTAGTCCACCTTGCGCGGCACGAACGAGCAGATCACGAAGTTCGGGCCCTGGAAGGTCTGGTGCACGGGCGGCGGCTGGTGGATCCGGCCGGTGATCGGCTCGAAGTCGTGGATGGAGAACGCCCACGGGTACAGGTGCCCGTCCCAGCCGACCACGTCGAACGGGTGGTTCGCATAAACATGACGCGTCCAGACTGTGCCGCTACCGTCCGGGCGTGCCGCCCGGGAACGGTGCCGGACCAGCACCTCGACGTCGGTCTCGTCGACCAGCAGCGGCGTGTCCGGCCCGCGGACGTCCCGCTCGCAGTACGGCGAGTGCTCCAGGAACTGCCCGCGCACCGAGAGGTAGCGCTTGGGTGGGCCGACGTGGCCGGCGGCCTCGATGGCGAGCAGCCGGGTCGGCTCGTCGCCGGTGGGGACGAGGCGGTGGATGGTCGAGGTGGGGATGACGACGTAGTCGCCGGCCACCGCCTCCAGCACGCCGAACGGCGACTCCACCCGCAGCGAACCGGACTCCAGGTAGAGGCAGTGGTCGCCGGTGGCGTCCCGGAACAGCGGCGACGGCCGGTCGGCCAGCACGTACGCGATCCGCACGTCGTCGTTGGCGAGCAGGTACTGCCGGCCGAGCACCGGGTCGGCTCCGGCCCCGTCGAGCTTGTGGGTGCGCAGGTGCCGCGGCTTGAGCGGCAGGTTCGGCACCCGGGTGAAGGCGGGCGGGGTGAACTCCTCGGCGGCCACGATCGCGGTGGGCGCGTGCCGGTGGTAGAGCAGCGACGAGTCGGAGGAGAAGCCCTCCTGACCGACCAGCTCCTCGGCGTACAGGGTGCCGTCGGGCTGGCGGAACTGGGTGTGGCGCTTGCGGGGCACCTCGCCGACGCTGCGGTAGTACGGCATCTCGCCTCCCGATATGTCCCGTTCTCCGGCCGGTGACGTCCGATAATCGGACGCAGTTGTCCGTTCCTTGTAGCGTCCCGTAGATTCTTGTCTCGTGTCAACGCAGGTGCCCCGCCTTCTCGCCGGCCTGGTCGACGACGCGGCGGTCTTCCCGCCCGGCAGCGCCCCGCTGCCGGACGCCGTGACCGCGCATCACCGGCACCGGGCCGGCTGGTACGCCGACCTGGTCGGCCCGCTGCTGCTGCCCGCCTCGACCCTGCCGGACCTGCCCGAGCTGCTCGCCCCGGAGGCCACCCTGGCGGTCGGCGTGATCGGTGACGTGCCGGTCGGCCGCCTGGAGGCGGCCCTCGCCGAGACGGACGCCCGGCTCGCCGTCCGCCAGGTCGAGGCGCCGGTCGCCAAGCGCGGCGAGGACCCCCAGCCCGGCCTGTCCGACCTGGTCAAGCTCGCCGAGCGCCTCGGCGGCACCTCGGTCTACGCGGAGATCCCGCTGACCTTCGGGCTGATGGCCGCGCTGGACGCCCTCGCCGAGGCGCGGGCCGGCGGGCTGGCGGTGGCCGCCAAGTTCCGCACCGGCGGGCTGGCCGCCGAGCTCTTCCCGACCCCGGTCGAACTGGCCGCGGTGATCTGCGCCTGCCGGGACCGGGAACTGCCGTTCAAGCTGACCGCCGGGCTGCACCACGCGATCCGGCACCGGGATCCGGAGACCGGCTTCGCCCACCACGGCTTCGTCAACGTGCTGGCGGCCACCCTGGCCGCCACCGGAGGCGCCGAGGTGGACGCGGTGGCCGAACTGCTCGCCGCCACCGACCCGCTGCGGGTGGTCGAGCTGGCCCGGTCGCACCGGGAGGCCGAGCGCCCGCTCTGGGTCGGCTACGGCTCGTGCAGCATCTCCGAACCACTGACCGATCTGATCCGGCTGGGGCTGGTGAACGGGGGCTTCGAGGAATGAGCTGGGTGACTGGTGCGGCGGGTTCGCCGTACGGGGTGAGCAACCTGCCGTACGGGGTGTTCCGGCAGGGCGACCGCGAGCCGCGGATCGGCGTACGTATCGGCGATTTCGTGCTGGACCTGGCCGGCGCGGAGGCCGCCGGGCTGGTGCTGGCCGCCGGGGCGCTGGGCCGGCCCACCCTCAACGACTTCATGGCGCTCGGCCGTCCGCAGTGGACCGCCGTCCGGCAGCGGGTCACCGAGCTGCTCACCGATCCGGCGCACCGGCCGGCGGTGGAGCCGCTGCTGGTGCCGCTGCGCGAGGTGGAGCTGCTGCTCCCGTTCGAGGTCGCCGACTACGTCGACTTCTACTCCTCCGAGCACCACGCGTCGAACGTCGGGCAGATCTTCCGGCCCGGGCAGCCGCCGCTGCTGCCGAACTGGAAGCACGTGCCGATCGGCTACCACGGCCGGGCCGGCACGGTGGTGGTCGCGGGCACCCCGGTCGTCCGCCCCACCGGGCAGCGGGCCAGCGCGCAGGGCCCGACCACCGGCGCCTCCGTCCGGCTGGACATCGAGGCCGAGGTCGGCTTCGTGGTCGGGGTGCCGAGCCGGCTCGGCGACCGGGTCGCCGTCGCGGACTTCGCCGACCACGTCTTCGGCGTGGTACTGGTCAACGACTGGTCCGCCCGGGACATCCAGGCCTGGGAGTACCAGCCGCTCGGGCCGTTCCTGGGCAAGTCCTTCGCCACCTCGGTCTCGGCCTGGGTCACCCCGCTGGAGGCGCTGGCCGACGCCCTCGTGCCCGCGCCCGACCAGGACCCGCCGGTGCAGGACTACCTGCGCGAGACCCCGCACCTCGGGCTGGACCTGACCCTGTCGGTCGAGTGGAACGGCGAGCGGGTCGCCGAGCCGCCCTTCGCCACCATGTACTGGACCCCGGCCCAGCAGCTCGCCCATCTCACCGTGAACGGCGCGTCGCTGCGGACCGGCGACCTCTACGCCTCCGGCACCGTCTCCGGGCCGGAGCGCGGCCAGGTCGGCTCGTTCCTGGAGCTGACCTGGGGCGGGACCGAGCCGGTCAAGTTCGCCGACGGCACCGCCCGGACCTTCCTGGAGGACGGCGACACGGTGACGATCACCGCCACCGCGCCCGGCCCGGACGGCACCACCATCGCCCTCGGCGAGGTCACCGGGAGCATCCTCCCGGCCCGCTGAGGCGCCCCCTTCTCACTCTCCGTCCCCGGTCGCACCCGCTGTGCGACCGGGGACGTTTCCTTCGCCGTTGATCGTCGCGGACTGAGTACGCCCCGGCGGTGCGGGCCGGGGCGCACCCGAGTGGAACAGGAAGGACCGAGAGATGACCGAGCTGACCGGCGCCGTGTGGCGCACCAGCAGCCGCTCCAACGATCAGGGCCTCTGCGTCGAGGTGGCCACCAACGTGGTCGCCGCGCACGGCGTGGTGGGCGTACGCGACTCGAAGGACCCCCAGGGTCCGGCGCTCGCGGTCAGCCCACCGGGCTGGACGGCGTTCGTCGCCGCGATCCGGGGTGACGCCTTCCGCCGCTGAACGCTCGCCGCACGCCCGGTGCCCCGGTCGGGGCACCGGTGGTGGAAATGTCACCGCAAGGCTCCCGTTCCCCGGTCACGGCCCGTACCGTGGACGACACGGGAGGTGCCATGTCGACGGTGACGGTTTCCGCATTCATCGAAGCGCAGGACGTCGACGTCTGGCGGCTCCTCACCGACCTCCCGGCGCGGGCCGACTGGCTCTCCGCGGTCGGCGACGTCGACGTTCTCAGCCCCGGCGACCTCGGGCCCGGCACCAGCTGGCGGGAGACCCGGGTCCGGCCGGACGGCGTCGCCGAGGCGGAGGAGTTCCTGGTGGTCGAGGCGGCCGCCCCGGCACGGCTGGTGCTCAGCTCGCGGGGCGCGGGCGCCGACTACCGGATCACCTGGAAGCTGCGGGCCGTCGAGCGCCGGCGGCGCGGCTGCACCGAGGTCACCGTCGAGCACGAGGCGGTGCCGACCCGCCCGTACGGCCGGGTGCTGGCCCTGATCCTCGGCGGCCTGGCCGCCCGGGCGGTGGAGGGTGCCCTCCGCCGCGACCTGGCCGACCTGGCACTGGCCGTCGGCCCCACCCGGTCCGCCGAGGCCGCCTGAGCCGACCGCTGGACGACCTGAGCGGCGTCGGCCGGTGCGGCGTCCGGGAGCCCCCGCTGGGTAGGGTGCCGGGCGGAGGTACGGCATGGGGAAGCCCTCGGGGCGGCGGATCGTGGTGGCGGTCGTGGCGGTGCTGGCCGTCGCGGCGGCGGCTGCCGTGGTGCTGCGGGTCCTCGCGCCCGCCGAGGTGGAGACGGTCGCCCGGGGCGCCTACCCGGCCGCGCCCACCCCTCCGGTCGGGGTGATCGGCCGGCTGCCGGTGGCGCCGCTGGTCGTGGACGGCCGGCTCCGCGTCTACGCGGGCGCCCGCCAGGTGTACGCCGACCAGCCGGTCTCCGGGAAGCACCGGGTCACCCCGTTCTGGTCGTACCGCCGGTGGCCGGCGAAGCTGGTCGGGGTGCTCGCCGAGGGCACCACGGTGGTGAGCCGCTGGTCCGACGGGAAGCTGGTGGCACTGGACGCGCATACCGGGCGGGTCGCCTGGCGGGCCGACGGCCCCGGGCCGGGCGCGGTGCCGAAGCCGCGCCGCACCTACGCCGCCACGGTCTGGGACCCGGCGGGCCTGCACGTGACCCGGGCCGCCGACGGCGGTGCCGTGCTGGTCGCCGCG
>NZ_MUYZ01000198.1:0-12899 GCF_003013775.1 Micromonospora sp. MH33 | reverse complement strand
CCGGCCCGGCTGAGCACGTCGGCGCAGGCGAGCCGGACCAGTTCGCGGCGGCGCAGCGCGCGTACGGCGCGGGTGGCCTCGACGGGGTCGCCGTGCCGGGTCGCCGCGGCCGTGAAGCCCTCGCCGAGCACCTCGCGCGGGCGCGGCGTCAGCTCGGTGTCCTCGGCCAGCAGCCGCAGCGCCTCCGGCTCGCGGGCCAGCAGGTCGGCGGCGTACCGGGAGGAGGAGAGCACCCGGGCCAGCCGGCGGGCCACCGGGCCGGAGTCGCGCAGCAGCCGTAGGTACCAGGGGGTGCTGCCGAGCTTGTCGGAGACCTGCCGGTAGTTGAGCAGCCCCCGGTCCGGCTCGGGCGCGTCGGCGAACTCGCTGAGCAGCACCGGCAGCAGGGTGCGCTGGATGGCGGCGGTGCGGCTCACCCCGCCGGTGAGCGCCTGGAGGTGACGCAGCGCCCCGGCCGGGTCGGCGAAGCCGAGGATCTCCAGCCGGTGCCGGGCCGCCTCCGGGGTGAGCCGCAGCCCCTCGGCCGGCACCCGGGCCACCGACTCCAGCAGCGGCCGGTAGAGCAGTTTGGCGTGCAGCCGGCGTACCTCGGTGGCGTGGGTGACCCACTCGGCGCGGAACTCCTCGACGGCGCTGCGGCCCGGGGTGGCCGCGTGGCCGAGCGCGGCGGCCAGCCAGCGCAGCGCGTCCGGCTCGGTCGGCACGGTGTGGGTGCGGCGCAGCCCCTGGAGCTGGAGCCGGTGCTCGACGCCGCGCAGGAAGCGGTAGCCGCGCAGCAGCGCCTCACCGTCGGCGCGGCCGACGTAGCCGCCGGCGACCAGGGCGCGCAGCGCGGGGATGGTGCCGGGCGCCCGCAGCGACTCGTCGCCCCGGCCGTGCACGAGCTGGAGCAGCTGGACGGCGAACTCGATGTCGCGCAGCCCGCCCGGGCCGCGCTTGATCTCGCGTTCCAGCTCCTTCGGCGGGATGTTGTCGATGATCTTCCGGCGCATCGACCGGACGTCCTCGACCGCCTCCGGCCGTTCGGCGGCGGTCCAGACCAGCGGGGCGAGCGCGTCGATCCACTCCCGGGCCAGCGCCAGGTCACCGGCCGCCGGCCGGGCCTTGAGCAGCGCCTGGAACTCCCAGGTGCGGGCCCAGCGGCGGTAGTAGGCCAGGTGGCTGGCGAGGGTGCGGACCAGCGGCCCCCGGTTGCCCTCGGGACGCAGCGCGGCGTCGACCGGCCAGGCGACCAGCCCGCAGACGTGGATCAGCCGGGTGGCGACCAGGGTCGCGGCCGCGAGGTCCTCGTCGGCGGCGGCGACGAAGATCACGTCCACGTCGGAGACGTAGTTGAGCTCGTCGCCACCGCACTTGCCCATCGCCACCACGGCCAGCCGCGGCCGGGCCGTGCCCTCCGGCAGCTCGTCCACGGCGATGTCGTAGGCGGCGGCCAGGGTGGCGTCGGCGAGCCCGGAGAGCGCCGCCATGGTCTGCTCCAGCCCGCGCCCACCGGTCAGGTCGGCCGCCGCGATCCGCAGCAGCGCCAACCGGTACGCCTGCCGCAGCACCGGGATCGGGCCGGTGGCGGCGGTCAGCCGGGCGGCGGCGGCCAGGTCGAGCCGGCCGTCGGCGCGGGGCGCGAGCCCGTCCGGCTCGGTGGCCAGCACGGTCCACTGCCGCGGGTTGGCCACCAGGTGGTCGCCGAGCGCCGAGGAGGCGCCGAGGACCGCGACGAGGCGGCGGCGCAGTCCCGGGTCGGCGGCGAGCGCGTCCAGCACCGCAGGCTTCTCACCGGTACGCCGTTCCGCCTCGACGAGTCGGTGCAGCTGGCGCAGCGCCAGGTCCGGGTCGGCGGCCCGGGACAGCGCGGCGAGCAGCTCGCCGGCCGCCTCGTCGGCGGGTTCCTGCTCCTCGGTACGCCACAACCCGAGCCCGTCCGGGCCGAGCAGGTCGGCCGCGCGCGCCCCGCCGTCGGCCTCGGCGAAGCCGTAGCGGGCCAGGCGTCCCCGGGTCGGTCGGGTCATCTCAGTGCCCGAGCAGCGGCAGGCTGGGGCGGGGGACGGCGGCGTCGTCCAGCTCGCCGAGGGCGAGGGCGGCGAACCGGATGGCGAACGGCTGCCAGACCTCCTCCACGTCGGCCATCACCCGGTCGCAGGCGGCCACCACCAGCTCCGGGTCGTAGCCCAGCTCGGCCAGCAGGTCGGAGTCGCGAGCCCAGTCGGCGATCATCGCGGTGTCGCACTCGATGTGGAACTGGAGCCCCCAGGCCCGGTCGCCGAGGCGGAACGCCTGGTTCGGGTAGCGGGTCGAGGCGGCCAGCAGGGTGGCCCCGTGCGGCAGCTCGGTGATCTCGTCGGAGTGCCACTGGAGCACGTCCGGCATCAGCGGCACGTACCGGAAGAGCGGGTCGGTGTCGGCGGCGTCCCGCTTGCCGACCACCGCGGGCCCGACCTCGGGCCCGGACGGGCTGCGCTCGACCTGCCCGGCGTGGGCGGCGGCCAGCAGCTGCCCGCCGAGGCAGACGCCGAGGGTGGGGATCCGCTGCCGGACCGCCTTGCGCAGCAACCCCTCCAGCGCCGGGAACCAGGGCGCGCCGGGGCTCCCGTCGGCCAGCGGGTAGGCCTGCTGCTCGCCGCCGAGCACCACCAGCGCGACGTACCCGTCGAGGTCGGCGGGGAGCTCGTCGCCGGCGTGCGGGCGCAGGACCCACAGGTCCAGGCCCCCTTCGGTGAGCCACTCCCCCAGGCGGCGGAGGTCGTCGGTCGGGTCGTTCTCGATCACCAGCGCGGTCGCCACGACGTCGAGGCTATCCGGTGCGCCCGACCACGGTCGGTCCGGCTCGGCCGCACTAGGCTCCCGTCGTGCCCACCGACGACTGCCTGCGCCCACCGGTCCTGCGTCCCGGCGACCAGGTGATGCTGGTCTCGCCCTCCGGACCGACCCGCCCGGAGCGGGTGGCCCGCGGCATCGAGCTGCTCACCGGCTGGGGGCTGCGCCCGGTGCCCGCCCCGAACGCGTACGCCCGCCAGGGCTACCTGGCCGGCGCCGACGAGCTGCGGGCCGCCGACCTGAACACCGCGTTCGCCGACCCGGAGATCCGCGGGGTGATCTGCACCCGGGGCGGCTACGGCGCGCAGCGGGTGGTGGACCTGATCGACATGGCGGCGGTCCGCCGCGACCCGAAGGTGGTGGCCGGCTTCTCCGACATCACGGCGCTGCAGTTCGCGCTCTGGCGGGGCGCCCGGCTGGCCGGCGTGCACGGCCCGGGCGCGGCGTGGCGGGACGACCGCACCCCGCTCCGCTCGGCGGAGTCGCTGCACGCCGCGCTGATGACCACCGAGCCGGTGACCGTCGAGGCGGTGAAGGAGGAGGAGACGTACCCGGTCCGGGTGCCCGGCCGGGCGGAGGGGCGGCTGCTCGGCGGCAACCTGTGCCTGATCACCGCGTCCATCGGCACCCCGGACATGCCCGACCTGACCGGGGCGGTGCTGCTCGTCGAGGAGGTGCAGGAGCCCCCGTACAAGGTCGACCGGATGCTCACCCACCTGCGTCGCTGCGGCGCCCTGGACGGGATCGCCGGGGTCGCGGTGGGCCAGTTCACCGAGTGCGCCGACGGCTGGGACACCACGATCACGGACGTGCTCGCCGAGCGCCTCGGCGACCTCGGCGTCCCCGTCCTCGGCGGCCTTCCCGTCGGCCACGGCCCCGATCAACTGACGGTCCCCGTGGGCACCCCCGCCGTCCTCGACGCCACCGCCGGCACCCTCACGGTCTCCCCCGCCGTCCGCTGACCCCGGCCGCCCAGGTCGATCATGGGATTGGCGGCAGTTTGAGGAGCACTGCCGCCAACCTCATGATCACGGGCTAGGGGGCGAGGCGGGCCACGGCGCCGATCTCCAGGGCGATCCAGACGGTGCCGTCGGGGGTCACCGTGAGGCCGTGGGGTTCCGACCCGGGGGTGGGGAGGTCGTGGCCGGTGATGCGGCCCGCCTTGTCGACGTGGCCGATCCGGTTCGCGCCCCACTCGGTGAACCAGCAGCCCCCGGCCGGGTCGGCGACGATGGCGTGCGGGCGGGCCGTGCGGTCGGGCAGCGGGAACTCGTCGATCCGCCCGTCCGGGGTGATCCGGCCGAGCTGACCGGCGGCGATCTCGACGAACCAGAGCGCGCCGTCACCGCCGAGGGTGATGCCGACCGGTCCGGCGGCCTCCGTGGGCAGGGGGTGCAGGGTCACCTGGCCGTCCAGGGCGACCCGGGCGATCGCGTTCGCCTGGTTGAGGGTGAGCCAGAGCGCGCCGTCCGGCCCGGCGGCCAGCATCGACGGGAAGCCCTTCGCGACCGGCAGCGCGAAGGTGGTCACCGCCCCGTCGACCGTGACCCGGCCGACGGTGTCGTCGCCCATCCCGGCGTACCAGAGGGCGCCGTCCGGGCCGACGGCGAGGCCGCACGGCGCGGTCCCCGGCGGGAGCGCGACGGAGCTGGTCTGCCCGTCGACGGTGATCCGGCCCAGCCGGTGGTCACCGGAGCGGGTGTACCAGAGCGCGCCGTCCGGGCCGGCGGTGATGATCAGCGGCCGGCTCTCCGCCGGGTCGGTGAGGTACGTCCGCACCTCGCCGTCCGGCCCCACCCGGGCGACGCCACCCGTGCCGGCCAGCGTCAGCCAGAGCGCGCCGTCCGGGCCGGCGGTGATCCCGTACGGCCCCGAGCCCGGTTCGGACAGCTCGATCTCGCGGATGGAGGGGTTCGTCATGCGGCTTCGCCTTCCGTCGGTGACCGGCCCACCCTGCCGCCCACCGCATGCCCTCGCAACTGGTTTGTCCCGGTTCTCGGGCGCGATTGCCAGCGCGCTGACAGGTTCGCCACGGGTCGCGCCCAGCTACGCCGGTCACTGTCGGTGACGTCATCGCACCACCACCCAAAGGAGAACCGCATGATCCGCAGGATGTCGAGGAAGCACCTGCTGGCCGGCCTGGCCGCCGCCGGGGTGCTCGGCGTCGGGATCGCCGCCCCGACGGTGGCGCTCGCCGACGACAAGAGCCCGAGCCCGGCCCCGAGCGCCAGCACGAGCACCGACCAGGGCACCGATCGGCAGCAGCAGCGGGCCGACCGGCAGGCCGGGTTCGCCGAGGCGCTCGCCAAGGAGCTGGGCGTCCCGACCGACAAGGTCACCGCGGCGCTGGAGAAGCTGCGCGAGCAGCGCCAGGCCGACCGGCCCGGGCGGCCGTCGACCGAGAACCGGCAGGCCGCGCTGAAGGAGCGGCTGGACCAGGCCGTCAAGGACGGCAAGCTCACCCAGGAGCAGGCCGACGCGGTGCTGAAGGCCGCCGAGGCCGGCGTCTTCCCGGGCCCGGGCGGCCACGGCCACCGGGGCGGGGACGGCCGCTTCGGCAGGTGACCCGGGTGGCCCCGCCGACTCCTCACCGGCCGCACCTCCCTCCCGGCCGGCTTTCGCTCCCCGGCGGGGCACCCCGTGACCCGGGGCTTCGGGTGCGTTTGTTGTCGTCAGGACGGCAACAAACGCACCCGAACGCTCATCCGGCGGCGGGCGGGGTGAAGACGCCGATGTGGTTGCCCGACGGGTCGAGCAGGTGGGCGAAGGTCAGCCCGCTCGGCGCGGTACGCAACGGCACCAGCACCTTGCCCCCGGCCGCCTCGGCCCGCCGGCACGTCTCGGCCACGTCGGTGACCTCCGCGTAGAAGATCGCGTAGTTCGGGGAGTCGCCGTTGGTGGCGCGGATCGCACCCCCGATCCCCTGCTCCCCACCGGCCGTCGTCTGCCGGTACGACGCCCCCGGGCCGCCCTGCTCCTCGAAGGTCCAGCCGAACAGGTCGGCGTAGAAGCGCTCCACCTCCGCCGGGCGGTCGGAGCCGATCTCGAACCAGGTGACGGGCGTGCTGGACATGCTTCCTCCTGTGGCTCGCGCCGGCCGGTCGGCCGGCGTCGTCAGGAGTCAGCCTCGGCGACCTCCGCGACACCGTCCTGTCGGTGTTTCCACCGGATCACACCAGGCTCAGTGGACGGACCCGGCCGGCGGGGATGTCCAGGTCGTCGGGGCGCAGTTCGCGGGTCACCGGCTCGGCGAGCGGGCGCACCGAGACGATCCGGTCGGTGCGGAAGCAGCGCAGCCCGTCGCGCAGCCGGCACCAGGCGACCAGGTACCAGTGCGTCGGGTTGCCCAGGTAGGCCAGCGGCTCCACCTCCCGCGCCGAGACCGCGCCGGCGCGGTCGGCGTACCGCAGGCGGAGCACGCGGCGGGCGGAGACCGCGTCGGCCACGGCGGCCGGGACGGGCGTGGCCGGCCCGCCGCCGATCAGGTGCACCCGGCCGGCGAGCCGGTGCGCCTCGGCGGCGTCGGCGGGCGGCATCACGGCGACCAGCTTGCGCAGCGCCGCGCCGGCGGCCGGGGCGAACGGCGTGCCGCCCAGCCGGTGCAGCGCGACGGCCATCGCCACCGCCTCGCCCGGGGTGAGGTTGACCGGGGGCAGGGTGCGGGCCCGGTCGATCACGTAGCCACCGGTGCGGCCCGGCTCGGCCCAGATCGGCACCCCGGCGCCCTGCAACGCGGTGATGTCCCGCTCGATGGTGCGGGTGCTGACCTCGAAGCGCCCGGCCAGCCAGCGGGCGCTGCGCGGCCGGGGCGACACCGCCCGCAGCTCCTCGACGAGGGCGTAGAGACGGTCGGTGCGGTTCACGCCCGGAGGCTATGCCCCGGGTACGACAGGGCTCAGGCGATGCAGGCGCAGACGATCAGCGCGGCGCCGAAGTGGGTGGCCGCGCTGACCCGGGCCGCCGGGTGCGGCTCGTCGGCGCAGATGACCTCGCCGAGCCGGCCGGGGGTGAGCAGGTCCAGCACGAAGAAGGCCAGCGCCATCACGAGCAGGCCGACCAGACCGAAGATCACGGTGGAGGCCAGCCCCTTGCCGAAGTCGCTGTAGCTGGTGAGGATCGCGGTGAAGACGATGCCGGCGATGCCGAGCTGGTTGGCGGCGAGCAGCAGCGCGGCGTTGCCGTTGCGGCGCACCCAGATCAGCTCCCGCAGCTTGCCGGGGGTGAGCAGGTCGACCAGCAGGAAGCCGGCGGCCATCAGCGCCACCCCGACGACCCCGAACACGATGCTCTGCCAGGCCCCGCTGAGCAGATCCTCCAGCACCGAACGCCTCCCCGGGCTCCGCGCCGCCCGACGCGGTGCCGGGGGCGGTGCCGCAGACGATAGCGGCACCGCACCACAGTGATCTAGAGCGACAGGTAACGCTGCCGCTCGTAGGGGGTGACCTCGCGCCGGTACTGCTCCCACTCGGCGCGCTTGTTGCGCAGGAAGAAGTCGAAGACGTGCTCGCCGAGCACCTCGGCCACCAACTCGGAGCCGGCCATCACGTCGATCGCCTCGGCCAGGTTCTCCGGCAGCGCCTCGTAACCCATGGCGCGGCGCTCGGCGCTGCTCAGCGACCAGACGTCGTCCTCGGCGCCCGGCGGCAGCTCGTAGCCCTCCTCGATGCCCTTGAGGCCGGCGCCGAGCATGACCGCGAAGGCCAGGTAGGGGTTGGTCGCCGAGTCCAGCGAGCGGACCTCGACCCGCGCCGAGTTCGGCTTGCCGTAGGCGGGCACCCGGACCAGCGCCGACCGGTTCAGGTGACCCCAGCAGACGTACGCCGGGCTCTCGGTGATCCGGTCCGGCAGCGCCAGCGGGAAGAGCCGCTTGTAGGAGTTGACCCACTGGTTGGTGACGGCGGTGTACTCGCGGGCGTGGGTGAGCAGGCCGGCGATGAACGACTTGGCCACCTTGGAGAGCTTCATCGGGTCGCCGGCGTCGTGGAACGCGTTGCGCTCCCCCTCGAACAGCGACAGGTGGGTGTGCATGCCGCTGCCCGGCTGGTCGGTGAAGGGCTTCGGCATGAAGCTGGCCTGCACGCCGGTGGAGAGCGCGACCTCCTTCACCACGTGGCGGAAGGTCATGATGTTGTCGGCGGTGGTCAGCGCGTCGGCGTAGCGCAGGTCGATCTCCTGCTGGCCGGGAGCCACCTCGTGGTGGCTGAACTCCACCGAGATGCCGATCCGCTCCAGCGCCAGCACCGCCTGCCGGCGGAAGTCGCGGGCCACCGCGTGGGTGGTGTGCTCGAAGTAGCCGCCGGTGTCCACCGGGGTCGGCAGCGAGCCGTCCTGCGGGCCGTTCTCCAGCAGGAAGAACTCGATCTCCGGGTGGGTGTAGAAGGTGAAGCCCTTCTCGGCCGCCTTGGACAGCGCCCGGCGCAGCACGTGCCGCGGGTCGGCCCAGGACGGGCTGCCGTCGGGGAGCAGGATGTCGCAGAACATCCGGGCGCTCTCGCCGCTGACCCCGCCCTCGAACGGGAACACCTGGAAGGTGGTCGGGTCGGGCATGGCCACCATGTCGGACTCGAACACCCGGGCGAAGCCCTCGATGGCCGAGCCGTCGAAGCCGATGCCCTCCTCGAAGGCCGCCTCCAGCTCCGCCGGGGCCACCGACACGCTCTTGAGCGTGCCGAGCACGTCGGTGAACCACAGCCGGACGAACCGGATGTCCCGCTCTTCCAGCGTACGGAGGACGAACTCCTGCTGACGGTCCACTTCCACCCCTCGTGACACGTACGTCCGAACCGGCCGGGCCGGCCCGGCCTGACCGCCGAGTCTCCACCGGGCTCGTTACGCCGACGTTACGCCCCCGGCGTCTCCCGCGTCCGGTCGGATTCCGCGCCTGCCGCTGGGGCAAGATGAGGGCATGCCCACCCTGCGTCTCGCCCTGTGCCAGGTCGACCCGACGGTCGGCGACATCGCCGGCAACGCCGAGCTGGTCCGCGCCTGGACCCGGAAGGCCGCCGACGCCGGCGCCCAGCTCGCCCTCTTCCCGGAGCTGATGCTGACCGGCTACCCGGTCGAGGACCTGGTCTTCCGCCGGTCCTTCGTCGCCGCCTCGCGGGCCGCGCTGCACCGGCTCGCCGCCGACCTGGCCGCCGACGGCCTGGGTGACCTGCCGGTCCTGGTGGGCTACCTGGACGCGGACGGCCCGCCGCAGGTCAGCGCCGACGCTGAGCCGGGCAAGGGGGCCCGCAACGCGGCCGCGCTGCTGCACGGCGGGGCGGTGGTGGCCACCTACTTCAAGCACCACCTGCCCAACTACGGCGTCTTCGACGAGGACCGCTACTTCGTCTCCGGGGACGCGCTGACCGTGGTCCGGATCGGCGGGGTGGACGTCGCGCTGACCATCTGCGAGGACCTCTGGCAGGCCGGCGGCCCGTTCGCGGTGGCCCGGCACGCCGGCGTCGGGCTCGTGCTCAACATCAACGGCTCGCCGTACGAGCTGAACAAGGACGACATCCGGCTGCCGCTGGTCCGCCGCCGGGCGGCCGAGGCGGGCGCCGCCATCGCGTACGTGAACATGGTCGGCGGCCAGGACGAGCTGGTCTACGACGGCGACTCGATGATCGTCGACGCGAACGGCACGCTGCTCGCCCGGGCGCCCCAGTTCGTCGAGCACCTGCTGGTGCACGACGTGGACCTGCCGCCGGCCAAGGAGCCGGTCGACGGCGAGCAGGTCGCCGACGGCATGCGGATCGTCCGGGCCAAGGTCAGCGACATCCTTCCCCCGGCGCCCGTGGGCGAGGTCGCGGTCGGCGGGATCATCGCGCCGGTCGCCGACGAGGCGGAGGTCTGGCAGGCGCTGGTGGTGGGCCTGCGCGACTACGTCAACAAGAACCGTTTCCCGTCGGTGGTGCTCGGCCTCTCCGGCGGCATCGACTCGGCGGTGGTGGCGGCGCTGGCCGTCGACGCGCTCGGCCCCGACCGGGTGGTCGGGGTGTCGCTGCCCAGCCAGCACTCCTCCGAGCACTCCCGCGCCGACGCCGAGGAGCTGGCCAAGCGCACCGGCCTCGACTTCCGGATCGAGCCGATCCAGCCCATGGTGGACACCTTCCTGGCCAACATGTCGCTCGCCGGGGTGACCGTGGAGAACCTCCAGGCCCGGGTCCGTGGCGTGATCCTCATGGCGCTGTCGAACCAGGAGGGCCACCTGGTCCTCACCACCGGCAACAAGAGCGAGTTGGCGGTCGGCTACTCCACCCTGTACGGCGACTCGGTGGGCGGCTACAACCCGGTCAAGGACGTCTGGAAGACGCTGATCTGGCGGCTGGCCAAGTGGCGCAACGCCGACGCCGAGCGGCGCGGCGAGACGCCGCCGATCCCCGAGAACTCGATCGGCAAGCCGCCGTCGGCCGAGCTGAGCCCCGGCCAGCTCGACAGCGACAGCCTCCCGGAATACGACGTGCTCGACCCGATCCTGATCGGCTACGTCGACGGCGACCTGGGGCGGGAGGGCCTGGTCGCGTCCGGCCACGACCCGGCGATCGTGGACCGGGTGCTGCGGATGGTGGATACCGCCGAGTACAAGCGCCGGCAGTCCGCCCCCGGCACCAAGATCTCCATCAAGGCGTTCGGCCGGGACCGGCGGCTGCCGATCACCAACCGCTGGCGCGAGGACGGCTGACCCGATCCCGCCGGCCGGCCGGCCGCCGGGAGTGAAATGCTCCACTCCGCCCTGCCCCCGGCCGGTGTCCCGGTGCGACGATCACGGCGGAACCCGGGGACCGCGAACGCGGCCTCGAGGAAGGAGAGAGTCATGGTGGAGTCCACCCCGACCGAGGTGACCGCCCTCTACGGCGGGCCGGCCACCCGACGGGTCCGCACCCGCGACCTGATCGCCGCCAAGGAGCGCGGCGAGCGCTGGGCGATGCTCACCTCGTACGACCAGTACACCGCCTCGATCTTCGACCAGGCGGGGATTCCGGTGCTGCTGGTCGGCGACTCGGCGGCGAACAACGTGTTCGGCTACGAGACCACCCTGCCGGTGACCGCCGAGGAGCTGCTCCCCCTGGTCCGCGCGGTGGTCCGGGCGACCCGGCAGGCGCTGATCGTCGGCGACCTGCCCTTCGGCTCCTACGAGGAGGGGCCGACGCAGGCGCTGCGGACCGCGGTGCGGTTCATGAAGGAGGGCGGCTGCCACGCGGTGAAGCTGGAGGGCGGCCGGCGCTGCGCCGCCCAGATCGAGGCGATCGTCGGGGCGGGCATCCCGGTGATGGCGCACATCGGCTTCACCCCGCAGAGCGAGCACACCCTGGGCGGCTACCGGGTGCAGGGCCGGGGCGACACCGCCGACGAGGTGATCGCCGACGCCCGGGCGGTGGCCGAGGCGGGCGCCTTCGCCGTGGTGCTGGAGATGGTGCCCGGTGAGGTGGCCAAGCGGATCACCGCCGAGCTGCGCATCCCCACCGTGGGGATCGGCGCCGGCCCGGACACCGACGGGCAGGTGCTGGTCTGGCAGGACATGGCCGGGCTGCGCACCGGCCGGGCGCCGCGCTTCGTCAAGCGCTACGCCGACCTGGCCGGCGCGCTGACCGACGCCACCCGCCGGTTCGCCGAGGAGGTGCGCGGCGGCGAGTTCCCCGCCGCCGAGCACACCTTCTGACCCGTGGACGGGGCGGCGCGGCTCCCGGGCCGCGCCGCCCGCACGGGTCAGACCACGCAGAACTCGTTGCCCTCGGGGTCGGCCAGCTGCACCGAGTAGTAGCCGTCGTCGGGGTCGTCCATCGTGCCGAGCACCCGCGCGCCCCGGGCGGTCAGCCGGGCCACCTCGGCGTCAACGCGGGGCCGTCGCTCTGCCACGGGCACCGCACGCCCGCCGCCGACCTTCAGGTCGATGTGCAGCCGGTTCTTGACGGCCTTCGCCTCGGGAACCGGCTGGAACCAGATCCGCGGGCCCGCGCCGGTCGGGTCCTCCAGCCGGTCGGCGCAGTCGCCGTCGCCGAGTTCCTCGGGTGGGATGCCGACCGAGAGGTACCAGTCCCGCCAGGTCGGGTGCCCGTCGGGCGGCGGCTGCGGCCGGTAGCGCAGCGCCTCCGCCCAGAACGCGACGAGCCGTGACGGCTCCCGACAGTCGATCACCAGTTGCCATTCCATGCGGCGATGGTGCCGCACGGGTACGACGTCACAGGTCGGTGACGCGGATGCCGGCGTGCGCCTTGTAGCGCTTGTTGATCGCGATGAGGTTGGCGGTGAACGCCTCGATCTGGTGGGCGTTGCGCAGCCGGCCGGCGTAGATGCCCCGCATCCCCGGGATCCGGGCGGCGAGCGCGGCGACCACCCCGACCAGGTCCCGGTCCTCGGTGCAGATCAGCACGTCCAGGTCGATCCGGTCGACCTCCGGGTCGGCCAGCAGCGGCGCGCTGACGTGGTTGAACGCGGCGCAGACCCGGGAGTCGGGCAGCAGGCCGGCGGCCTGCTGCACGGCGCTGCCCTCGGGCACGGTCAGCGCGTACGGGCCCTGCTTGTCGAAGCCGAGCGGGTTGACGCAGTCGATGACGATCTTGCCGGCGAGCGGGGCGGCCAGCGCCGCCACGACGGCGGCGTGCCCGTCCCACGGCACCGCGATGATCACCACGTCGCTGCGGCGGGCGACCTCGTCGTTGTCCGCGCCGGCGACCGTGGCGCCGGCCGGCACGCCGGGCAGGGCCGCGATCTCGGCGGCGGCCTGGGCGGCCCGGTCGGCGGCGCGGGAGCCGATCAGCACGGTCTGCCCGGCCCGGGCGAACCGGTAGGCGAGCCCCCGCCCCTGGTCGCCGGTGCCACCGATGATGCCGACGGTCAGCCCGGAGACGTCGGGCAGCGTGGTCGCGTCGTAAGCCATGCGGTCATCCTCGCAAAGGTCTCCGTCCGGCAGCGCGGCCGGGCGCTGTGACAATCCCCGCGCTCCGGCGCCTCACGCCCGCTCGAAGGCCACCTTGCGCTGGGCCGGGTCGGCGGCGGTCAGGCGGACCCGGACGCGCTCGCCGAGCGGCAGGTCACCGGTGCAGCGGCCGCGCACCGGCGGCTCGTCCAGGGCGACGGTGCCGCCGGGCGGGCGGCCCGCCCGG
>NZ_MUYZ01000197.1:0-12952 GCF_003013775.1 Micromonospora sp. MH33 | reverse complement strand
GGACGTGCCGGCGGCCGACGTGCTGGCCGCCGCCCAGGAGGTGGCCGCGACGGCCGCCACCGCCCCGCACGGGGTCGAGCCGGGCCGGCGGTCACTGTTCGACCTGCCGCTGGGCGAGACGCCGCTGTGGACGCTGCGGGAGGAGCCGACGCGGACGTTCGCGGCCGACGGCCGGGTGGAGTACGCCTCGGCCGCGCTGCCCTGCTGGTCGGCGGAGAGCCGGCACGACCTGACCCCGGCCGGGTTCGGCTTCGACGGGGCGGCGCGGGCGCTGGGCGCGCTGCTCGGGCTGGCGGAGCCGCCGTTCGAGGCGGTGCAGTCCGCGGTGGCCCGCTTCGGGCGGTACGGCTTCGAGGCCGCCGCGGTGACCGCGTTCGGGGTCGCGGCCGGGCTGCCGCCGGAGGGGATCGCCCGGCTCGCCGAGCTGCGGTTCGGGCACCCGTACGCGGTGGTGGCGGTGGCCACCGACGAGGCGGGCGGGCCGTGGCACGGGCTGCCGGTCTACTCGGCGTGGGTGGCCGAGCCGGCGGAGCTGTCCGAAGAGGAGGTGGCGGACCCCCCGGAGCAGTGGTGAGCGTGGGGGCCTCCGGTCGCGGCCGGAGGCCCCCACCCGCCTAGACGGCGACCTTCTCCCGCTCGGCGGCCCGGGCGGCGAGCCGCCGTTCCCGCTCCTGCGCGCCGATCAGGTCGTCGGGCAGGGAGTCCTCGACCTCCAGGTCGAAGCGGCGCAGCAGGCGGATCGCGAAGCCGCCGAGGGTGATCAGGACGAGGACCACCCCGAAGCAGACGTACGCGAAACCGATGCCGCGGCCCGGTCCGGTGCCGATCACCGCGCCGACCGACCCGGCCAGCGCCCCGCCCGGGGCGAGCATCGGCTCGAACAGGGCGGTGGCGCCCGGCGCGAGCAGCGCGAACCCGATGGGCAGGGTCGACCAGGCGATGGTCTGGTTCAGGCTGAACACGCGGCCGTGGAAGCGCTGCGGCACCTTGACCTGGACGATGGTCGCGTAGATCGACTGCGCGGTGGTCATCGCCATGGCCAGCCAGCAGAAGCCGACGCAGATCATCGCCAGCGAGGCGTCCAGGCCGATCAGCACGCAACCGACGGCGGTGCCCAGGTTGCCGATCAGCACGCCGATCATCCGTCGCTTGCGCGGGCCGCCCCAGAGCGACATGAGCACGCCGCCGGCCACCGCGCCGACCGCCTCGGCCAGCGCCACCTGGGCCACCTGGGTCGGGCTGCCGAAGGAGAGCACCAGCGGGGTGGCGAGCACCAGCGCGGGGGCGAGGAAGATGTTGCCCAGCGCGAAGTAGCCGAGCATCAGCCGGAAGCCGCGGTGCTGCCAGGAGTAGCGCAGGCCGTTGGCGATGGCCACCAGCAGCCGTTCCCGGGGCCGCCAGCCGAGCAGGTCGGGGAAGCGGACCACGGCCAGGGTGAGCACCGCCACGACGTAGCTGGCCACGTCGATGAGCAGGATGCCCTTCAGCTCGATCGCGGCGAGCAGGCCGGCCGCGAAGACCGGCATGAGCAGGGTGGCCACACCGGTGGAGAGCTGGGTGATGCCCATGGCGTGGCCGAGGTAGCGCTTCGGCACCAGCTGCGGCACCGCCGACTGGAACGCGATCCGCTGGAACGACCCGGCGACCGAGCTGAGCGCCACCAGCAGGTAGATGTGCCAGAGCACCAGGTTGTCGGTCCACAGCAGGGTGGCCAGGACCAGCTGGATGGAGCCGGCGACGGAGCTGGCCAGCATCATGATCCGGCGCCGGCTGACCCGGTCCACGATGGCGCCGGCAACCGGGAGCATCAGCACGCCGCAGATCAGCGCCAGCGCCCAGAGCAGGCCGAGGTCGGCCACCGACCCGGTCCGGTTGAACAGCCAGATCGGCAGGGCGAACGCGGTCAGCGCCGACCCGGTGCTGGAGACGAGCTGCCCCACGGTGATCGCCAGGAAGCGGGCCATGCTCGGCTTGACCGTCGCGGCGGCCGGCCGCTCCTCGGCGCCGACCCGGAACCGGTCCAGCACCGCCCAGCCGGCGTCCTCGCCCCGGGCCTGCGGGCCGAGGTCCGCGACGTCCCCGGCGACCACCGCCGGGTGCACCCGGGTGACGATCTCGGCCAGTTCCTCGGCGCGGTACTTGAGGAAGAAGTGCCCGGCCTGGTCGAGGACGACCAGCCCGAGGGTGTCGCTGAGGAACTGCCACTCGGCGTACCGCTCGCGGTAGTAGTCGGTGACCGGGTCCTCGGAGCCGACCACCGAGATGATCGGGGCGCGCAGCTTCGTCGCCTGCCGGTCGAGCAGCCGGGTGAAGTACTCCTCGGAGGCACGGGAGTCGGCCCGCATGTTGCTGATGATCCGGTCGGCCTGCTCCGGGTCCAGCTCGTCGGTGTCCACGCCCATCGACTTGAGCCAGCTGGCGTAGTGCTTGTTGCTGCGCAGCTGTTCGAGGCGGTTGCGGGCGGCCGCGAAGAAGCCCTTGGGGCGGGCGAACGGGAACATCGCGCCGATGTAGACCGCGTCGAGGTCCCGCCCGGCCGCCTCCACCTTGCGGGCCACCTCGGCGACGATGGCGCTGCCCACGCCGCAGTGGCCGTAGAGGGCCAGCGGGCCCTCGACCCGCTCCAGGATCTCGTCGGCCACCCGGGTGGTCAGCTCGTCGAAGGGCAGCGCGTCCTCGCTGAGGCCGACGTCGTGGCCCGGAATGGCGAGGGACCACAACGCGTGCCCGGCCGGCAGCGCGTCGGCGAGGGGCTGGTAGACGATGGCGCTGCCGCCGCCGTACGGGACGCAGACGTAGCTGAGCACGCGCTGGGCGGCGGGGATCGGCTTGGTCAGCTCGTAGAGCAGCCGGCGCGGACCGGCCTCGGCGGCGTCGCCGGAGATGAACGCGGCCAGCTCGCGGATGGTGCGCTGCTGGAACAGGTCCATGACGCCGACCGCACGGCCGCCCAGCTCCGCCTTGCGGATCTTGGCGACCACCTGGGTGGCGAGCATGGAGTGCCCGCCGAGGTCGAAGAAGTCGTCGTCGATGCCGAGCGTGTCGACGCCGAGCACCTCCGACCAGATGGCGGCGAGGGCCCGCTCGGTGTCGTCGCGCGGCTCGACCAGCGCCACCGACGCCTCGCGGGTGACCACGGGCGCGGGCAGCGCCTTGCGGTCGAGCTTGCCGTTCGGGGTCAGCGGCAGCGCGTCGACGGTGACGAACGCGGCCGGCACCATGTATTCCGGCAGGGTCTCCTTGAGCGCCGCCTTCAGCGCCGCGTGCTCGGCCGGCCCGACCAGGTACGCGGTGAGCCGCTTGTCGCCGGGGCTGTCCTCGCGGACGATCACCGCGGTCTCGGTGACCCCGGGCTGCTCGCGCAGCGCACTCTCGATCTCGCCCAGTTCGATGCGCAGGCCGCGGAGCTTGACCTGGTGGTCGATCCGGCCGAGGAACTCGATGACCCCGGTCCCGTCCGGCGCGACGACCCAGCGGGCCAGGTCGCCGGTGCGGTAGAGCCGGGCGCCCGGCTCGCCCGACCAGGGGTCGGGCACGAACTTCTCGGCGGTCAGCGCCGGCCGGCGGTGGTACCCGCGGGCCAGCCCGACGCCGCCGATGTGCAGCTCCCCGGCCACCCCGACGGGGCATTCGGCGCCGGCCGGGTCGAGCACGTGCAGCCGCAGGTTGGCGATGGGCGCACCGATCGGCACGGCGGTCACCTCCGCCAGCCGGGCCGGGTCGCAGTGCCAGGCCGTGACGTCGATGGCCGCCTCGGTCGGGCCGTACAGGTTGTGCAGGCCGCACCAGGGCAGCCGGGCCGTGAAGTCGACCGCGGAGGCCAGCGGCAGCTCCTCGCCGGAGCAGATCACCCGGCGCAGCGCGGTGGCCGCCTCGATGCCCTCCTCGGCGAGGAAGACGGTGAGCATGGACGGCACGAAGTGGGCGGTGGTGATCCGCTCGGCGACCAGCAGGTCGCGCAGGTAACCGGCGTCCTTGTGGCCGCCGGGCTTCGCGAGCACCAGCCGGGCGCCGGTGCGCAGCGGCCAGAAGAACTCCCAGACCGAGACGTCGAAGCTGGCCGGGGTCTTCTGGAGCACCGCGTCGTCGGCGCCGAGGCCGTACGTCTTCTGCATCCAGTCGAGCCGGTTGACGATGCCCCGGTGGGTGTTCGGCACGCCCTTGGGCCGGCCGGTCGAGCCGGAGGTGTAGATGACGTACGCCAGATGTTCCGGGCCGGCGGTGGGCGCCGGGTCGGTGGTCGGCTGGTCGGCCCAGACCGTGGCGTCGTCGAGGGCGAGCACGGTGGCGGCGGTGGCCGGCAGCACGTCACGCAGGTGCTCCTGGACCAGCACCACCGGCGCGTCCGCGTCGGTGACCATGAACGCGAGCCGGTCCGCCGGGTACTCCGGGTCCAGCGGCAGGTAGGCGCCGCCGGCCTTGAGCACGCCGAGCAGGCCGGCGACCAGCTCGACGGAGCGTTCCGCGCAGACCCCGACCAGGGTCTCCGGACCGACGCCGGCGGCGCGCAGCCGGTGCGCGATCCGGTTGGCCGCGACGTTCAGCTCGGCGTACGTGAGGCTGCGCCCCTCGATGGTGACGGCGACCGCGTCGGGGGTGGCGGCGGCGCGCTCCTCGATCGGGCCGTGCAGGGTCGCATCGCGCGGGAAGTCCGCGGCCGTGTCGTTCCACCCGCCCAGCAGCGCCCGCTCGTCGGCGGGGAGCAGCTCCAGCCGGGAGACCGGGGTGTCCGGCGCGGCGACGATCGCGGCCAGCAGGGTCGTCCACCGCCGGGCCATCCGCTCGACGGTGTCCCGGCTGAACAGGTCGGTGTTGAAGACCAGCTTGCCCCAGAGCCCGTCGACGGTCTCCACCGCGTGCAGCTCGAAGTCGAACCGGGTGGCCCGCAGCTCCATCGGGGTCCACTCGAACGTGACCTCGTCGCTGCGGGACACCCCGCGGAACCGGCCCATCTCGTAGTTCTGCAACACGAACATGGTCTGGAACACCGGGGAGCGGCTGACGTCGCGGGGCAGGCCCAGCTCGTGCACCACCTTGGCGAACGGCACCTCGGCGTGCTCGAAACCGTCCAGCACGCTGCGCCGGGTGCGCTCCAGCAGCTCGGCGAAGGTGGGGTCGCCGGCCAGCTCGGCGCGGAGCGGCAGCATGTTGATGAACATGCCGACGACGTTCTCCAGCTCCGGCGCGGACCGGCCGGCCACCGAGGCGCCGACCGCGAAGTCGTCCTGGCCTGCGTGCCGGGCCAGCAGCACCTGGTACGCGGCGAGCAGGGTCATGAACAGCGTGCCGCCGGTGGCCCGGGTGAGCGCGTTGAGCGCCTCGGTCGCCGCCGGGTCGAGCTGGAACTCGACGAAGTCGCCCCGGTAGGTCTGGGTGGCCGGGCGGGGCCGGTCCAGCGGCAGCTCCAGCGGGGTGATCCCGGCGAGCCGCTGCTTCCAGTAGTCGACGTGGGCCCGGGCCTGCGGGCCGTCCAGCTCCTCGGCCTCCCAGACGGCGAAGTCGCCGTACTGGATCGGCAGGGCGGGCGGCTCGCCGCCCCGGTAGAGGGTGATCAGGTCGCGCAGCAGCACGTCCACCGACCAGCCGTCGCCGACGATGTGGTGCTGGCCGAGGAAGAGCACGTGGTCGTCGGCGACGCTCGTCGGGTCCGGAGTGCCGTCCTGCGGCGCGGAGGCCGGATTGTCGTCGTTAGCCAGCCGGATCAGCAGGGCCCGCAGCAGCGGCCCGTGCGCCAGGTCGAACGGTTCGGCGGCGGCCGCGTCCACGAGGGCCTGGGCGGCGGCCTCGTCGGGAGCCTCCACGACGGTCAGCGGGACGTCCACCGACTCCTCCACCACCACGGTGGGGCGGCCGTCGGAGTCGGCCGGGAAGCGGGTGCGCTGCGACTCGTGCCGGGCGGCGAGCGCGGCCAGGGCCGCGCGCAGCGCCTCGACGTCGAGCGGGCCGCGCACCCGCAGCGGCACCGCGATGTGGTACGCCGCCTCGCCCGGGGCGAGCTGGTCCATGAACCAGACCCGCTCCTGGGCGTACGACAGCGGCACCTCGGCGCCGGCAGGCCGGGGGGTGATCCGCGCCGCGGGGGCGGCCTGGCGGGCGCGCAGTCGCTTGGCGATCAGCGCCTGCCGGGCCGCCTCGCGGGCCGGATCCTTCAGGTCGGTCATCAGCTGCTTTCCTCTTCCGCCGCGAGCAGCGCGGCGACCTCGCTGTCGGAGAGCCCGTCGAGTTCCGCGGCGATCCGCTGCTCGATCTGGGCGGCCAGGTCCGCCACCACGGGGCTGCTGAACAGCGCCCGCATGGGCAGGTCGACGTCCACCTCGGCGCGGATCCGGGCCATGGCCCGCATGCCGCGCAGCGAGTTGCCGCCGAGGGTGAAGAAGTCGTCCAGGGCGCCGACCTTCTCCACCTGGAGAATCTCGGCGTACACCTCGGCGACCAGGGACTCGGCCTCGGTGCGCGGCGCGACGTAGGCGTCCTCGGCCGGGGCGGCGGCGGCCGGCGCGGGCAGCGCGGCCCGGTCCAGCTTGCCGTTCGGCGTCAACGGCAGCGCGTCGAGCCGGACCAGGGCCGCCGGCACCAGGTGCGCGGGCAGTTCCCGGGCCAGTTCGGCGCGCACCGAGTCCTCGTGGGCGGGGCCGACCAGGTAGCCGACCAGGGTCGGCTCGCCGCCGTCGGTGCGCACCGCCGCGGCGGCCGCCCGGACGTCCGGGTGGGCCAGCAGGGCGGCCTCGACCTCGCCCAGCTCGATCCGCATGCCGCGCACCTTGACCTGGTCGTCCCGGCGGCCCAGGTAGTCCAGGGTGCCGTCGGGCCGCCAGCGGGCCAGGTCGCCGGTGGCGTACATCCGCGCGCCGGGCGGGCCGTACGGGCAGGGCAGGAAGCGCTCGGCGGTGAGGCCGGGACGGCGGTGGTAGCCGCGGGCGAGCTGCGCGCCGGTGACGTACAGCTCGCCGACGACGCCCGGCGGCACCGGCTGGAGGGCGGCGTCGAGCAGCAGCGCCCGGGTGTTCCAGGTGGGCGTGCCGATCGGCACCGGCCCCGGCGGGACCGGTTCGCCCGGGGCGATCCGGGCCGCCACGCAGCCCACGGTGGCCTCGGTCGGGCCGTACTCGTTGACGACCGCCACGTCGGGGTGGGCGGCCCGCCAGCCGGCGAGCTGCTCGCCGGTGAGCGCCTCGCCGCCGATCACCAGGTCGACGGTGGGCGACAGCTCGCCGTCGAGCAGCGGCAGGTGGCTCGGGGTGACCTTGAGGAAGGCCGGCCGGCCACCGGCCCGGGCGGCGGGTGAGTCGATAGCGGCGAGCCGGACCGTGCCGCCGGCGGTGAGCGTGCCGAGCAGACCGGTGACGGTGAGGTCGAACGAGACCGGCGAGTGCAGCAGCGCGGTGCCGGCCAGCCCCGGGTAGGTGTCCCGGGCCCAGGCCAGGTAGGCGGTCACCGCCCGGTGCTCCACCACCACGCCCTTGGGCCGGCCCGTGGAGCCGGAGGTGTAGAGCACGTACGCCGGGTGCTCGGGGCGCAGCGGGCTCCGCCGGTCGGCGTCGGTCAGGTCGCCGTCCGGCTGGTCCGCGCCGAGTTCCCCGTCGAGCACCAGCGCCCCGGCGGGCACCAGGGCGGCGGTGTCCGGGGTGGCCACCACCAGGGCAGGCGCGGCGTCCTCCAGCAGGTAGGCGATCCGCCCGGCCGGGTAGCCGGTGTCCACCGGCACGTACGCGGCGCCGGACTTCAGCACGGCGAGCATCGCCACCACCAGCTCGCAGGAGCGGGGCAGGGCGAGCGCGACCCGGGTCTCCGGGCCGGCGCCGCGGGACACCAGCAGCCGGGCCAACCGGTTCGCGGCGGTGTTCAGCTCGGCGTACGTCAGCGGCACGCCGTCACAGACCAGCGCGGTGGCGTCCGGGGTGGCCGCGGCCCGCCGCTGCACCTCGTCGACCACGGTGGCCGGCGGCACCTCGCGCGCGGTGTCGTTCCAGGCGCCCAGCACCAGGTCCCGCTCGGCGTCGGTGAGCAGCGGCAACGCGGCGACGGTGCGCTCCGGGTCGGCCACGGCGGCGGTGAGCAGCCCGACGTACCGCCGCACCACCGTCTCGGCGGTGGCCCGGTCGAACAGCGCGGTCCGGTAGACCAAGCGGCACTCCCCGGCCGTGATGTCGAAGGCCAGGTCGTCCTTGGTGGTGCCCAGCTCGACCGGGTCGAGGCCGGAGTCCGGGATGTAGTTCAGCGCGGTCTGGAAGATCGGCTGCACCGACGGGTCGCGCTGCGGGTCGACCGCCTCGACGATCTTCTGGAACGGGGTCTGCCCGTGTTCCATGGCGTCGACCAGGCCGTTCCGGACCCGGCCGAGCAGCGTGGTGAAGGACGGGTCGCCGGAGACGTCGCAGCGCAGCGCCACCGGGTTGACGAACATGCCGATGAGCGGGGCCAGCTCGGGGGTGTCGCGGCCCGCGGTGGAGACCCCGACCACCACGTCGGTGTCGCCGGAGATCCGGGACAGCAGCGCCGCGAAGCCGGCCAGCAGCACCATGTACGGCGTGGCCGCCGAACCGGCGGCCAGCCGGCCGACCCGGTCCAGCAGCCCGTCGGGCAGGTCGAAGCGCACCTCGTCGCCGGCGAAGCCCAGCTGCGCGGGGCGGGGCCGGTCCAGCGGCAGGTTGGTCACCGGCGGCGCGCCGGCCAGGTGGCCGGTCCAGAAGGCGAGCTGCCGGTCCAGTTCCGCCCCGGCGAGCTGGTCGCGCTGCCAGACCGCGAAGTCGGCGTACTGGATGGGCAGCTCGGGCACGGCGGGCTCGGCGCCGGCCTGCGCGGCCGCGCAGAACGCGGCGAGTTCGGCGTGGAACAGCACCGCCGAGTGGCTGTCGAAGACGGCGTGGTGCACCACGAAGACCAGTGCCCAGGCCTCGTCGAGGCGGACCAGCCGGGCCCGCCACAGCGGCGGCGTGTCCAGCGGGATCGGGGTACGGGCCAGCTCGGCCCGGATCGCCTCGAACGCGGGCAGCCGCTCGGACTCGGGCAGGTGGCGCAGGTCGGTGGTGGGCAGCGGGGCCGGCTCGTGCGCCCGAACCACCTGCACCAGCGTGCCGTCGTCTTCCCGCAGGTGGGTCCGGAGCGCCTCGTGCCGGGCCACCACCCGGTTGACCACGTCGCCGGCCACGTCGGCGTCGACGCCGGCCGGGAAGCGCCACGGGATGGAGACGTTGAACACCGGCGAGCCGGCGTCGAGCTGGTTGGCCATCCACACCCGCTCCTGGGCGAAGGAGGCCGGGAAGGTCCACTCCTGACTCATGAGTGGGCCTCGCGGACGGAGCGGGGGCGCATGTCGGTCCAGACCGTGTCGATGTGGGCCAGGCACTCCTCGCGGGTGCCGGCGAAGCCGGTGTCGTGCCAGCCCGCGGGGAGGTCCCGGTCGGCCGACCAGATCGAGTACTGCTCCTCGTCGTTGCGGACGACCAGGAATCGGGGTTCGGCCATCTCAGTTCGCTCCAGGGGTGTCGGGGGTGTGCGGCTCGGCCATCGCCACGGCGATCTTGCGGGGGCCGGTGAACGGCTCCCGGCCGTGCGCGGCGGTCATGTTGTCCACCACCAGCACGTCGTCACGCTGGTAGTCGAAGCGGACCGTGGCCGCCCGGTAGGCGGCGCGCAGGTGGTCCATGACGTCGGCGGGGATCTCGCCGCCGTCGCCGTAGTAGGTGTTCGACGGCAGCCCGTCGGCGCCGAACATGGCCAGCAGCCCTTCCTGGTAGTCCGCCGGCAGGGTGCTCACGTGGAAGAAGGTGGCGTGGTTGAACCAGCGCGGGGTGTCCGAGCCGGGCCGGTGGTGCACCACGTCCCGCACCGCCCGGGTGCGCAGGCCGTCCTTGCCGACCCACTCCACGGTGATCCCGTTGGCCGCCGCGTACGCCTCGACCTCGGCGCGGTTCTCGGTGTTGAACACCTCCTGCCAGCGGGTGCCGAAGTCGCCGTGGAAGTTGCGCACCAGCATCCAGCGCCGCCGGACGAACTCTTCGCGCACCGCAGGGTCGATCAGCTCGTACACCCGGCGGACGTCGGCGAGCGGGGTGGCGCCCTGGGTCTCGGGCGCGGTGATGCAGTAGAAGAACAGGGTCAGCGGCCAGCGCGCCTGGTACGAGTTCTCGTTGTGCAGGAAGATCTCCTCGTCCGGCGGGTAGTCGGTCGAGGTGTACACCCGGCCCTTGATGGAGTGCCGGGGCGAGGAACGCTCGGTGTAGGTCAGCGGTTCGCCGGACAGGGCGCGGACCACCCCGTCGAAGCCGTCCACCCCGCCGACGTCGAAGCCGCGGAACAGCAGCCCGCCGTGCTCGACGAGGGTGGTGCGCAGCTCGGCGCGCCGGGCCCCGATGAGGTCGGTCAGCGCCCGGCCGTCGTTCTCGACGACCACCGGAAGCGTGGCGATCGTGTCGCTCATGATTCGGTGTCTCCTGTTCTTCGTGGTCAGGCGCGGGGCAGCCGCGGGATGGCCGGGATCGCCGCCGGCGCGGCCGGTTCGTCGGCGGGCTGGTCGGCGCGCAGCTCCTCGATCCGGGCGGCCAGCCCGGCGACCGTGGGGGTCTCGAAGAGGCTGCGCATGGGCAGCCGCACCCCGGTGGCCTTGCGCATCGCGGCGATCAGCTGCACCGCGACCAGCGAGTTGCCGCCGAGGGCGAAGAAGTCGTCGTCCACGCCGACCTCGGTCACGCCGAGGCCGTCCCGCCACACCTGGGCGATGGTCTTCTCCAGCTCGGTGGCGGGGGCGGCCGAGCCACCGCCGGCGCCGGTCGCCGCGGCGACCGGGGTGTCGGTCTCCGCCTCCAGGCTGTCCGTGGTCACCCGGGCCGAACGCCGCCGGATGTCGGCGACGGTGCGGGTGGTGATCACCACCTGCGCGCCCAGGCCGGCGGTGAGGCTGCGGCGGAACGCCTCCGCGCCGTCGACCGGCCGGATGTCCTCAGTGACCGGCGCCGGCGCGGCTTCGGCGACGGCCGGGGTGTCGGCCAGGCCGCCGGTGACCGCGCCCTGGTCCACCTTGCGCAGCACGAAGTCGCTGATCGCGACCAGTTCCCGGCCCTCGGTGTCGCGCAGCGACAGGTCGGCCGCCACGACCTCCTCGGTGGCGCTGGGCCGGTGCCGCAGGTGGCTGTGGAAGGCCGCCGGCAACGACCCCCGCACCACGATCCGGCCGTACGACAGCGGCAGGTAGGTGCCGGAGCCCTGGCCGCGTCCGAACGCGGTGGCCACGTCCAGCAGCGCCGGGTGCAGCCCCCAGGAGGGCAGGTCGCCCAGCGCGGCGGCGGGCGCCTCGACCCGGGCCAGCTCCTCCCCCTCGGCCAGGTGGTGCTCGGCCAGCGCGGCCCAGCGCGGCCCGAAGGTGAGCATGCTGGTGCGGCCGCGGCCGAACGAGGCGTCGTCGTCGACCCGCCGCCCGGCGACGGCGGGCGTGCCGGCCGGCGGGGCGGGCTCGGTGGTCCAGCCGGCGGCGCCGCGAACGTGGGTGCGGAGCTGGCCGGCGGCCAGGCTGGCCACGGTGAAGTCCACCCCGTCCTCGGCCGGGGTCAGCTCGACCCGGTACTGGGCGACCGTGCCGTCCGGCACCGAGAACGGCTCCAGGAAGACCACGTCGCGCAGTTCCACGGCGGCGTCCGGCCCCGGCGCGGGCAGCGCGGCGGTCACCGCGGCCCGCACCGACTCCAGGTGGGCGGTGCCCGGCACCACCGGCACCCCGCCGATCCGGTGCTCGTCGAGCAGCCAGTGGGTGGCGGCGGAGACCAGGCCGTGCAGCACGGTGCCCTCCGGGCCGGCCACCCGGGTGGTGAGCACCGGGTGGTCCACCGGGCTGGTGACGGTGTCCCGCCCGGCGGCCCGGAAGGCGGCCGGCGCGTTCGTCTCCACGGCCATGCCGACCTCGGCCCAGCCGCCCCAGTTCTGCGACACCACGGGGGCGCGGAAGCCAACACCGGAGCGCGCCCAGGCGTCCAGGAAGCTGTTCGCCGCGCAGTAGTCGACCTGGCCGAAGCCGCCGATCACCGCGGTGATCGAGGAGCAGAGCGCCACGAAGTCCAGTGGCAGGTCGCCGAAGACCTGGGCCAGGGCGAGGGTGCCGGCCAGCTTCGGGGCCAGCACCCGCTCCGCCTCGGCCCGCTCCTTGATCTCGGCCATGCCGCCGCCGGGCAGGCCGGCCGCGTGCACGATGCCGTCCAGCCCGCCGAACCGGGAGATCGCCGCCTCGCGGACCCGACGCAGGTCGTCCGGGTCGGTGACGTCGGCGGCGAGCACCAGCACCTCGGCCCCGGCCGCCTCCATCCGGCGGATCGCCGCGATGGCCCGACCGGCCCGGTCCGCGCCGCCGTGCACCGCCAGGTGCTCGTCCCAGCCGTCCCGCTCCGGCAGGCCGGAGCGGGCCAGCAGCACCAGCTTGGCGCGGGCCCGGCGGGCGAAGTCCTCGGCCAGGGTGACGCCGATGCCGCCCAGCCCGCCGGTGATCAGGTAGCGGCCCGCCTCGCGCAGCACACCCGGCTCGCCCTCGGCGTCCACGGTGACCTGCTCGTAGCCGGCCACCCAGCGCCGGTCGCGGCGCAGCGCCACCTCCGGGTGCTCCGGGTCGACCGGGGCGCGCAGCTCGGCCACGAGCGCGGCGACCCCGCGCGCGGCGGTGTCGGCGTCGACCAGCCGGACGGTGAGCCCGGGCAGCTCGACCGGGAGCACCCGGGCCAGGCCGGCCAGGGTGGCGTGCTCCGGCCGGACCAGGTCGTCGCCGCGGACGTCGCCGGTGCCGGCGGTGACCAGGTCGAGGCGGTACGCGTGCACGATCCGGCGGGGCAGGTCGGCGCCGAGCGCGGCGACCAGCGCCTCGTGGTCCTCGCGGACCCCGGGACGCAGCCGGAAGCCGGCGCCGGTGGCGGCGAAGGCGTCGCCGGCGCGTACCTCGACCGGGTCGTCGCCGGCGGCGCGCAGCGCGGCGACG
>NZ_MUYZ01000196.1:0-12995 GCF_003013775.1 Micromonospora sp. MH33 | reverse complement strand
CACCGACCGGTCCCCAGGCCGCGCGCAGCGCGCTCACCTCGCCGTCCAGCGCGGCCAGGTCGGCGTCCGCGTCGGCCCGCGCCGGCCAGGTGAAGGTGCGCTCGTACGCGGGCCGGTCGGCCGCCTCGGCGCGCAGCGCGACCTTGGTGCCGCCGATGTCGACGCCGAGCACCCCGGCGTCCGGCCCGCCCGTCACGCCGGCGCTCAGTTGTCCAGGACGTGCAGGACGGCGAGCGCGGCGGCGGCGAGGGCGAACACCAGCGGCACCACGGTCATCGGGAAGGGGTCCCGGGCCCGGAGGTGGAAGCCGACCGCGCCGAGCAGCAGCAGGACCACGCCGACCGCGGCGGCGACGCCGAGCGGCCACCAGAGCAGCCCGAGCAGCAGCCCGGCCACGGCGGCGGCCTCCAGGACGCCGATCACCCGGGTCCGCCCGGCCGAGACGCCGAGATGGGACATCCGCTCCCGCATCCCGGCCTGGCCGACGAGCTTCGGCACGGCCACGCCGAGCAGGACGGAGGCCAGGATGATGCTGAGCGAGAAGATCGGAACGCGCACGGGGGTTGTCCTCAATGGTCGGGGGCGGGTCAGGGAACGGTGGCGACGAGCGCGCGGGCGGCCAGCCGGTAGCCCAGCGCACCGAGGCCGACGATCACCCCGCTGGCCAGCGGGGCGAGCACCGACTCGTGCCGGAAGCTCTCCCGGGCCCACACGTTGGACAGGTGGACCTCCATCCAGGGCCGGGGGTAGTTGGCCAGCGCGTCGCGCAGGCTCCAACCGGCGATCATCAGCGCACCGGGATTGATGATCGCACCCACCGTGTCGTAACTGTCCTGGATGGTACGGATGAGTTCGCCCTCGCAGTCGTGCTGCCGGGCGATGACCCGCCAGCCCCGGCCGGCGACCTCCTCGCCGACGGCCCGCTCGATGTCCCGCACCGTGTCGGTGCCGTAGATCTCCGGCTCCCGGCGGCCGAGGATGCCCAGGTTCGGGCCGTTCAGCAGGAGCACGTCGGACACGGTCCACCTCGCGCGGAGCGGCCCCGTACCGGCGGGACCGACGACAGTCTTCGGAGTATCGGCCCGGCGGACGGGCCGGCCACCGGAAACAGGGGCGGGGTAGGGGCCGGGATAGGGGGCCGTCCGGTCGTCGGGATGTCACCGTCGCCGGTCAGCCTGGCGGAGCATCGCGTCGGTCTCGGGGTCGGGCATGAGCTCCCGGACCTCCTGCGCGCAGCGGCAGGAGACGGCGATCTTGGCAGCCCACTCCAGCGCCTCCTCGCGTCATGCCATGGCTCCTTGTCCCGGCGGCCTCCTCCGGCCGCCTCTCACGTGTTCTACGAACGACCCGGCCCGGATCCGACGCTGTGCCAGAGAAGGTTTTCACCGGACCTCCGCCGCTCGGCGCCTGCGGACGTCATGGCTGGTTGCTCCTGGCGGACGGTCTGGGATGCTTCGCCCATGCCTTCCTACCCGCCCACCTTCGCCGACCAGGTCGTCGCACAGCCAGCCCGTGCCCAGTTCGAGGCGTTCCTCGACGAGCACCGCGGCGCGCTCAACGGCTGCTTGGACGGGCTGACAGAGGAACAGGTGCGCCGATCGTTGGTGGCCTCCCGGACCACGCTGCTGGGTCTTGTGAAGCACGCGACCTTCGTCGAGAAGGTCTGGTTTGACGAGGCCGTCACGTGCCGGTCGCGCGCCGAGATCGGCATCCCTGCGACGTCAGAGGAGTCGTTCATCCTCGGTGACGACGACACGATCGCCACCGTGCAGCGCGCACACCGCGAAGCCTGCGAAGCCGCACGCCGTGCGACGTCATCCCTGGGTCTGGACGACATCCTTCACGGGCACCGGCGGGGCCCTCTTCCGCTGCGGTGGGTGTACCTCCACGTGTTGCGCGAGCTCGCCCAGCACTGTGGGCACGCAGACATCCTTCGCGAGCAGCTCGTCAACGAGTAGTGCGCGGACGTCCATCCATGCCGCGTCACGAGGTGTGGCCGGCTTCGGCCGGGCCAGGCGTGGGGGCTCGCGGCGCGAAGAAGCGGATGATGTCGTCGGCCGCGGTGGGGGACAGCATCATTGCCTGGACTCGTGCGGACATCTCGGCGATCGGGTGGATCCTGGTGAACATCGCCTCCTCGTACGTCCGGATCGCCGAGTCGGGGTCGGCGGGGTTGGTGGCGAGTTCGGCGGCGAGTTCGGCGGCGTCGAGCATGGCTTGGTTGGCGCCCTCGCCGACCGGCGGCATGAGGTGCGCGGCGTCACCGATGAGGGTGATGCCCGGCTGGGGGGTCCAGCGTGCACCGGTGGGCATCGCCTCGATCCTGCGTGGGGCGGGCGGGCTGTCGGCGGCTTCGATGAGTGCGGTGAGGCTGGGGTCCCAGCCATCGAACATGTCCAGCAGAGCGCGCCTGCTGCGGTAGGTGTCCAGGTGGCGATCGTCCGCTGGTAGGGAGATCCCGACTCGGATGCCGCCGTCGCCGAGGCGTTGCGCTGCCAGGATCTGGTTCACGCCGATGCACCAGAGGTTTCCGGGGCCGACCAACTCGGCGAGATCCGGGTGGCGCCGGTCGGCGTCGCTGATGCTCAGCTCCACCAAGGTGGCCACGGACGACAGTGTCGCGTCGGTCAGCAGCGATCGGACGACCGAGCGTGCGCCGTCCGCGCCGATGAGGACGTCGCAGTCGGCGCTGCGGCCGCCATCGAACGTCAGCCCGAAGCCTCCGTCCGGTCGTGGCGTCGCCGCGACGAGCCGGTGCTGCCAGGCCACCGCGTCGCCCGGGAGCGAATCGAGCAGGAGATCACGCAGTGCGCCGCGGTCGATCTCGGGGCGTCCGGAGAACGAGCCGGGTTGTGGCTTGTGGTGCACGAGGGTGCGTCCGGCCGGGTCGAGGATGCGATGTTCCTCGCCCTCCGGCCGTGCCTCCGACCGGAACCGGCCGGCGAGGCCCGCATCGGCCAGGGCCCGTTGCCCGGACTCCGGGTGCAGGTCGAGCGAACCGCCCTGTGGTCGCGCGGATCGGCTTGCCTCGCGTTCGTACACCACCGCGCCGATGCCGTGCCGGTGCAGGATTCGGGCCAGCGTCAGGCCGCCGAGGCCACCACCGGCGATCGCAATTCGCATCAACGTCTCCGTTACCGTACGCTGTATCTTATGGATACGGCGTACGGTAGCGCACCGCTGCCCGTGTGGGAACGGCCCGAGCCCCAGCCGCGGGCGGCGCCGGTGCCGCTGAACCGCGCGAAGATCGCCGCCACCGCGATCCGGATCGCCGACGCACACGGTCTCGACGGGCTGTCGGTCCGCAAGATCGCCAAAGAGCTCGGTGTCGGCCCGATGCGGCTCTACGACTACGTGATCAACAGATCCGAACTGCTCGATCTGATGGTGGACGCCGTTTATGCCCAGATCGCCGAGGCTGGCCGGCACTCCGAGTGGCGCGCCACGGTCCTGGCCATCGTTCACCGGACCCGCGCGGCCGCTCTTGATCATGAGTGGTTCGTCGACCTGCTCGGCGGAAGGCCACACCTAGGCCCTCACGCGCTCGCCGTGGGCGAATCGACCGCGGCGGCGCTCAGTCAGGCCCCTGGCGTGCGCGGTATCGACGATCTCCAGCGGGCCGTGGGCGCCCTCAACGCGTTCCTCGTCGGAGCGCTCCGCCGGGAGATCACCGAGCGCCGCACCGCCCGTGCAACCGGCACCGACGTGTCCGCCTGGCAGGCCGCCCTCGGGCCCTACCTGACACGCATGCTCGAAACAGGCCGCTACCCCACCGTCGCCCGGCTCGTCACCGACGGCGCCCACCTCGACGCCGAGGAAACCTTCCACCACAACCTGATCGCCATCCTGGACGGCATCACCGGCCATCCCCACACGTGACCACCGCTCGCAGGCCAGTACCGCCTGAACACCGAACGTGGCACTGCCGGCATCGGCTTCGGCCACGGCTGGACGGGCTGGCCGGTGGCGAGTTTCGTAGCGAGGCCGGTCAGAGCGGGATGTTGCCGTGGACGCCCCGGGCGGCCGGTGCCGCCGCGAGGGCCTCGGCGATCCGGTGGCGGGTCTCCTCCGGCTTGATGACGTCGTCGACGACGCCGATCTCCAGGGCGCGGTCGACGCCGCCGGCGACGCGGGTCTGTTCCTCGACGAGGCGGGCGCGCAGGGTCTCGCGTTCGTCGGCGGGGGTGGCCGCGAGGGTCCTGCGGTGCAGGACGTTGACAGCGGCGCCGGCGCCCATGACGGCGATCTCGGCGTGCGGCCAGGCGAAGACCGCGGTGGCGCCGAGGGAGTGTGAGTTCATGGCGATGTAGGCGCCGCCGTAGGCCTTGCGGGTGACCAGGGTGACGCGGGGCACGACGGCTTCGGCGAAGGCGTGCAGGAGCTTCGCGCCGCGCCGGACCACCCCGTCCCATTCCTGGCCTAGCCCGGGCAGGTAGCCGGGCACGTCGACCAGGACGACGAGGGGGACGCCGAGGCTGTCGCACATGCGCACGAAGCGGGCGGCCTTCTCGGCGCTGGCGGCGTCGAGGCAGCCGCCGAGGCGCAGTGGGTTGTTGGCGACGACGCCGACGGTGCGCCCGGCGAAGCGGCCCAGGGTGGTGACGATGTTCGGCGCCCACCGGGGGTGCAGTTCCACGCCCGGTGCGTCGAGCAGCGCCTTGACCACCGGCCGCACGTCGTACGCCCGCCTCGCCTCGGCCGGCATGGGCGCCGCCAGGTCGTGTCCCTCGCCGCAGCCGGTGCGCACGTCGTCCGGGCAGATCCGGCCCTGCCGGCCCAGCAGCGCGGCGAGCCTGCGGGCCTGGGTCAGGGCGGCGTCGTCGTCGGCGCAGGTGAGGTGCGCGACCCCGGAGCGTTTGCCGTGGGTCTCCGGCCCGCCGAGCGTCTCCATGTCGACCTGCTCGCCGGTCACCGAGCGGACGACCTCCGGGCCGGTGACGAAGATGCGGCCGGCGCCGGACATCACCACGATGTCGGTCAGCGCCGGCCCGTACGCGGCACCACCGGCGGCCGGGCCGAGGACCACCGAGATCTGCGGTACCCGCCCCGAGGCGCGGACCATCGCGGCGAAGACCTGCCCGACGGCATCGAGCGCGACCACACCCTCGGCCAGCCGCGCACCCCCGGAGTGCCACAGGCCCAGCACCGGCACCCGCTCCCGCACCGCCGTGTCGATCGCGTCCACGACGTGCCGGCACCCGTCGGCGCCCATGGCGCCGCCCATCCGGGTGGCGTCGGTGGCGAACGCGATCACCGGCGTACCGTCGATCTCGCCGCGCGCCCAGCGCGCGCCCGAGCCGTCCGGTGGTGATGCCGGCCGCAGCGAGCCCGCGTCGAACAGGGCCCGCAGCCGCACCTCCGGATCACGCTGGTCCACCGTCGAGGTGTCGGCGCTGACGACGCTCGTGGTCACTGAACTGCCTCCAAGGCTGGGGAACGCGGACCCGCGCCGGGGCGACGGTCACGTCGCGCGCTCGGCGGTCCGGCCTTCCGCAGTCTTACTACGCGGGACGCCCGCAGGACCCCGCCGGCCGCCCGACTAAGGGGCGGTTAGGGGCCGTTAGGGGAGGTGAGCGGCACGGCGGGTCGGTTAGCGTCCACCGCGAGCCGAGCACGTCACCGCCACCGACGGGGCGTCCGCCGCGAACCGACCGAACGGCACGGGTCCGGCCGTGCGCCCACCCCGAGCCGCGCCGACGGCGCGCCGCCGCGGGGGAGCGACCAGCGAACCGCCGTTCCTTCTGACGCAGGAAGTGGGACATCATGAGTGGTCTGTCGGCGACCCCGCCGGAGTTCCCCGAGTGGCCGCAGTTCGGCGACGAGGAGCGGACCGGGCTGATCCGCGCCCTTGAGCAGGGCCAGTGGTGGCGCGTCGGGGGCAACGAGGTCGACACCTTCGAGGCGGAGTTCGGGGCGTACCACGGCAGCCAGCACGCGCTGGCCGTCACCAACGGCACCCACGCCCTGGAGGTGGCGCTGGAGGTGCTCGGCGTCGGGCCCGGCACCGAGGTGATCGTCCCGGCGTTCACCTTCATCTCCTCGTCGCTGGCCGCGCAGCGGCTCGGCGCGGTGGCCGTGCCGGTCGACGTCGACCTGGACACCTACTGCGTGGACCCGGACGCGGTGGCGGCCGCCATCACCCCGCGGACCCGGGTGGTCATGCCGGTGCACATGGCCGGGCAGTTCGCCGACATGGACGCGCTCGGCAAGATCGCCGCGGACGCCGGGGTGGCGCTGCTCCAGGACGCCGCGCACGCCCATGGCGCGCAGTGGCAGGGCCGGCGGGTCGGCGAACTCGGCTCGGTCGCCGCGTTCAGCTTCCAGAACGGCAAGCTGATGACCGCCGGCGAGGGCGGCGCGGTGCTCTTCCCCGACGAGGAGCTCTACGAGCGGGCCTTCCTCGTGCACAGCTGCGGCCGGCCCCGCACCGACCGCGACTACCTGCACCGCACCACCGGCTCGAACTACCGCATGAACGAGTTCAGCGCCGCCGTGCTGCGTGCCCAGCTGTCCCGGCTGGACGGGCAGATCGCCCTGCGCGAGCAGCGCTGGCCGCTGCTGGCCGGCCTGCTCGCCGAGATCCCCGGGGTGGTGCCGCAGGGCCGCGACGAGCGGGGCGACCGCAACCCGCACTACATGGCGATGTTCCGGATTCCCGGGATCAGCCTGGAGCGCCGCCGGGTCGTGGTGGACGAGCTGATCGCCCGGGGCATCCCCGCCTTCGTCGCGTTCCGCGCGATCTACCGGTGCGACGGGTTCTGGGCGGCCGGCGCCCCGGACGAGACGGTCGAGCAGATCGCCGCCCGCTGCCCGAACGCCGAGCAGATCCACGCCGACTGCGTCTGGCTGCACCACCGCACCCTGCTCGGCACCGAGGAGCAGATGCACCAGATCGCCGCCGCGCTCGCCGACGTCCTGGCCGGATGACCGGCCGGCCGCCGGCCACCGGGCCGGACCGTACCGTCCGGGTCGCGGTGGCCGGCCTCGGCTGGGCCGGACGCCAGATCTGGTTGCCCCGCCTCGCCGAGCACCCCCGGTTCACGGTGACCGCGGTGGTCGACCCCGACGACGCCGCCCGGGACCGGGCCCGGGCCACCCACGGGGTGCCCGACGCGTACGCCGACGTGGCCGACCTGCCCGCTGACGCGGCCGACCTGGTGGTGGTGGCCGTGCCGAACCACCTGCACGCCGCCGTCGCGGCCCGGCTGCTGCGCCGGGGCGTGCCGGTGTTCCTGGAGAAGCCGGTCTGCCTCACCTCCGCCGAGGCGGACGACCTGGCCGACGCCGAGCGCGCCGGCGGGGCGGTGCTGCTGGCCGGCAGCGCGGCCCGCTACCGGGCGGACGTCCGGGCCCTGGTCGACGCGGCCGCCGGCCTGGGGCCCGTCCGGCACGTCGACGTGGCCTGGGTACGCGCCCGCGGGGTGCCCGACGCCGGCGGCTGGTTCACCCGCCGCGACCTCTCCGGCGGCGGCGCCCTAGTCGACCTGGGCTGGCACCTGCTGGACACGGTGCTGCCGCTGCTCGGCCCGGCCCCGATCCTGCACGCGGTCGGCAGTGTCTCCGACGACTTCGTGAACGACGGCGCGGCCCAGGCCGCCTGGCGCGGCACCGCCGTCCACAGTGGTCGTGGTGATGTCGAGGACACCGCCCGCGCCTTCCTGCTCACCGCCGACGGCGCCTCCGCCGCGCTGCACGCCTGCTGGGCCTCGCACGAGGCGCGGGACCGCACCACCATCGCCGTGCACGGCACCCGCGGGTCGGTGACGCTGCGCTGCACGTTCGGTTTCAGCCCCAACCGGGAGCCGACGCCGGAGCTGACCCGGACCCGGGACGGCGAGACCGTCCGGCTGCCGCTGCCCGCCGAACCTGTCGGCGCCGAGTACGACCGCCAGCTCGACGCCCTGCCCGGGCTGCTCGCCGCACCGGCCAGCCGGGGCGTGGCCGCCGCCGACGCCCGCCGCACCATCGACGCCATCGAACGGATCTACCGCTGCGCCCGGCCCACCGCGCCGACCCGCGCGCTGGCGGGAGCCCGCGACCGGTGAGAACCACCGGCGACCTCACTCGCTTCGGGAGCAGCCATGAGCCAGCCGTCGTCCACCGCGGGGGTCACCGTCCGCACGCCACGACCGGGACCGATCCGGGCGGTCGTCTTCGACCTCGACGGCGTCGTGGTCGACAGCTCGGCCGTGATGCGTGAGGCGTTCAGCATCGCGTACGCCGAGGTGGTCGGCGCCGGGCCGGCGCCGTTCGGCGAGTACAACAAGCACATGGGCCGGTACTTCCCGGACATCATGCGGCTGATGGGCCTGCCGCTGGAGATGGAGGAGCCGTTCGTCCGGGAGAGCTACCGGCTGGCCCACCGGGTGCCGCTGTTCCCCGGCGTCAGGGAGACCCTGGAGGCGCTGCACGAGCGGGGTGTCCGCATGGCCATCGCCACCGGCAAGAGCGGTCCGCGCGCCCGGTCCCTGCTCGACCTCCTGGGCGTGCTGAGCCTGTTCGACCACGTGATCGGCTCCGACGAGGTACCCCGGCCGAAGCCCGCGCCGGACATCGTGCTGCGCGCGCTGGACCTGCTCGGCATCCCGCCGCAACAGGCCATGATGGTCGGCGACGCGGTGACCGACCTGACCAGCGGCCGGGACGCCGGGGTGACCACGGTCGCCACCACCTGGCACGGCGGCGACGTGGCGGCCCTGCTCGCCGCCGCCCCCGACCTGGTCGCCCACAAGCCCGAGGAACTCCTCACCCACTGCCCGGCGCGGGCGTAACGCTGCCGGCCACTGCGGTGTACGGTGCGTAGTGGCGGCCGGTCGGATCGGGAGCCAGCCGCCGGGATGCCAGCCCGCCACCTCGGAGCGCTGCCGTGTCACACGTCGATCCGCGCTTCGGCGCCCGGTTGCGGGTCCTGCGCCTCAGCCGTGGACTTTCCCTCAGGGCGCTCGGCCAGCTCGCTCATCGCGGCAAGAGTCACCTGCACGATCTGGAGAGCGGCACCAAGGCACCCACCCCGGACACTGCCGCCCACCTCGACCGGGTTCTCCAGGCCGGTGGCACGCTGGCGTCACTCGTGGCCCAGCCCGTCGACCACGACGCCGAGGCCGAGGACCTGCTCGCCCGGGTCCGGGCCAGCGACGTCAGCGCCGAGACGCTCGCCCGCATTGAGGTGGGAGTCGACGATCTGGCCAGCGCCTACGCCACCACCGCACCGGCCGACCTGCTCCCGTTGGTGCGACGGCACCTGGCGTATGTCGGCCGGCTCCTCGACGGGCGCGGCACGCTCGCCCAGCGCCGACGCCTCGTCGTCGCCGGTGGTTGGCTCACCGTGCTGCGCGCAACCGTGCACGTCGATCTCCAGCACCGATCCGCGGCCGACGCGCACCTCGCCGCCGCCAGCAGGCTCGCCCTGGAGGGCGAACACCCCGAGATCCAGGCGTGGTGCCTGGAGACGCAGGCGTGGCGGTCGCTCATCGAGCACGACCATCGGCGGGCACTGGACCTGTGCGGGCAGGCGCAACGGATCGCGCCCCGAAGCAGTTCCGCGCACATCCAGGCCACCGCGCAGGAGGCCCGGGTGTGGGCTCGCCTGGGTGACGTTCGCCGGACACGGCAGGCCCTCGACCGACTGGGCCGGCTCACCGCGAACCTGCCGGTGCCGGAACGGGCCGAGCACCACTACCGGTACGACCCGACGAAGGCGCTGGCCTACACGGCGACGACGCTGGCGTGGGCCGGTGACCCCGCCGCCGAACAGGCCGCGCGGGTGGCGCTGGCGGAGCTGGACCCGCACGGCGACGGCGGAGACCGCCCGCGCAGGTCCGCGTCGGCCCGCCTCGACCTGGCGCTGGCCCTGGCCGCCGGCCAACCCGACGAGGCCAGTGCGGTCGCCGCCGAGGCGATCAGCGCCGGCCGTGTCGTGCCGTCCAACTGGTGGCGGGCCGGAGAGGTGCTCCGGCGGATCGAACGGACCGGAGCCCCCGAGGCGGCGGCGCTGCGGGAGGTGTACGAGGCGCATCGGCCGGCTGACCGCCACAGCGGACAGTGGCAAGGTCGAGCGGACACCCGTTGGCCTCCGGTAATCGGCATCTCACCCCATGCTGTTGGTCAGAGGGGAATCCAGTGGAGGGTGACCATGGGCGACCAGGACGACCGGGCCTCGGAGAGCACCGGCGAGCAGATCGACGCGGCCGAGCGGGAGGCGGCCCGGCAGCGGCTGCTCGCCCAGGCCGAGGCGGAGCGCATTCCGCCGGCCGAGACGACCCGCGCCGTACCGGACCGGCGGTGGCGCCGTGGACGGTGACGAGCTGCCGCCAGGCCGGCGGGTGGCGCAGTGGCGGGTCCGCCGGCGGCTGACCCAGCAGATGCTGGCCGACCGGTTGGGCAAGTCGAAGAGCTGGGTGGACAAGGTGGAGCGCGGCGCCCGCGCCCTGGACCGCTTCTCGGTCATCCAGGACATCGCCCGGGTGCTGCGGGTCGAGCCGGCGACCCTGCTCGGCCCGGTCACCGGAACGCCGTCGACCGCCGCGGCCCTCGACCTCGAACCGGTCCGGGCCGCGCTGGCCCGGTACGACGTGTTCCGGACGGGCCGCGAAGCCCGGCCGGCGACGGGACCCGACGAGGCGGCGCGGCAGGTGGAGCACGCCTGGCTGACGTACCAGCACGCGCACTATCCGCAGCTGGTGCGGCTCCTGCCCGGACTGCTCGACACCGTCCGCCGGCTGCCCGCCGACCGCCGGCCGGAGCTGCTGGTGCAGGCGTACCGGCTCACCTCGGCGGTGCTCGTGAAGCTCGGGGAGGCCGACCTCGGGTGGCTGGCCGCCGACCGTGCCGTGGCGGTGGCCGGGGACGACCCGCTGCTGGCGGCGACCGCCGCGGTGCCGCTGGCGGCGGCGCTGCGGACGGTGGGCCGGCCCCGGTTGGCCAGGACCGCGGCGCTCACCGCGGCGCGGCGGATAGCGCCCTCGGGAGTCCCCGCCGCCCGGCCGGTGTGCGGGACGCTGCTGCTCCAGGCCGCCCTGGCAGCGGCGGCCGGCGGCGACGACCGGAGCGTGGGGGAACTGCTCGACCGGGCGGCCGGCCTCGCCGCGCGGCTCGGGGTGTTCACCGACCCGCACCGGACCGGGTTCGGGCCGGCCGTGGTCGAGGTGACCGGCGTGGTGGCGGCGGTCGAGCTGGGCGACGCCGGGGGAGCCGTGCGGCGGCACGAGACGGTCGTCCGCAGGACGGGCTGGCAGCGGCTGCCCGTGGAGCAGCGGGCGGCCCACCTGGTGGACGCCGCGCGGGCGTACCTCCAGGTGGGTGACGTGCCGCGGGCGGGCCGGGCGCTGGTCGACGCGGACCGGCTCGCGCCGGGCGAGGTCCGGTGCCGACCGGTGGCCCGTACCGTGATCGAGGCCGTGGCCCGCGGCGGGCCGGCACCGGCGGGCGTCGCGGAACTGGCCGCCCTGGTGGGCCTGACCCGGTGACCTACATCCGGGCCAGGGCGGCGCGGACCGCCTCCTCGGGGACGTCCGCGACCAGTTCCGGGCCGGCCGGGCCGTCGAGCACGAAGGACAGTCCCGACGTGCTCTTCTTGTCCCGCCGCATGAGGGCCAGCAGCTCGTCGTGGTCGACACCGGTGGGGAGCGCGGTGTCGAGGCCGTAGCCGGCCACCACCTCGCGGTGCTCGTCGACCCGCGCGGCGGGGATCCGGCCGAGCAGGCCGGCCAGCCGGCCGGCGAAGACCGTCCCCACGCCGACCGCCTCGCCGTGCCGCAGCCGGAAGTCGGTGGCCCGCTCCAGCGCGTGCCCGAGCGTGTGGCCGTAGTTCAGGATGTGCCGCAGCCCGGCGTCGCGCTCGTCGGCGGCCACCACCCGGGCCTTCAGCGCCACGCAGGCGGTGATCTGCGCGGTGACCGGGCGGCCGCGCAGGTCCCCGGCGCCGATGAAGTGGGCCCGGGCGATCTCGCCGTAGCCGTTGCGCCGCTCCACCTCCGGCAGGGTGGACAGGTGCTCGGTGTCGCAGAGCACCGCGCGGGGCTGCCAGTAGACGCCTACCAGGTTCTTGCCCTCGGGCAGGTTCACCGCGGTCTTCCCGCCGACGCTGGCGTCCACCTGGGCCAGCAGCGAGGTCGGCAGGTGGATGACCGCGACGCCCCGGTGGTAGAGGCCGGCGGCCAGCCCGACCACGTCGGTGGTGGTCCCACCGCCGCAGGAGATCACCGCGTCGGCGCGGGTCAGCCCGAAGTCGGCGAACTCCCGGCAGAGCGCCGCCACGGTGGCCAGGGTCTTGTCGTGCTCCCCGTCGCGAGCCGGCACCACCCGGTGGGGCACCCCCGGGTCGGGCGTCCACTCCGGCGGCCGGGCGGAGACCACCACGGCCCGGCGGGCGCCGATCCGCGCCACCTCCGCCGGCAGGCGGTGGCGCACCCCGGGACCGACCAGCACCGGGTACGCCCGGTCGCCGAGGTCGACCTCGACCCGTTCGGTGTGGCGGACGGTCATGCCGCGGCTCTCCTGCCGGCCGAAGGGGTGCGGAGCTGGGCCAGCCGCAGCGCCATGGCGGCCAGCGAGTCCACCGCCGGGTCGATGCCCCACCGCCGGTGGCTGAGCTGGGCGTGCTCGGCCAGCAGGAACCCGCGCGGCGCGGCGGGGTGGTCCTGGCCGGCCACCTCGGTCACCCGGTCCAGGTAGCGCCGCCAGGCCACCGCCACCCGGCCGGTCAGCGGCAGGTCACCGGCCGCCAGGACGATCTTCTCGGCGCCCGCCTGCGCCTGCGCGGCCAGGTCCCGGCGCTGCGCCCCGGTCAACGACCGGCTGCGGTCCTGCCAGTGCAGGAACAGGAAGGCCGGCCGGTCGGCGGCCGGCACCAGCCCGGACAGGTGCCGCAGGTGCGCCACGGCGAGCGGCAGCTCCACCCCGGCCAGCCAGGGCGGCACGCCACCCAGCAGGGCCAGCGCCAGCTCGCTGCCCGCGTGCGCGAGCGGTCCGCCGCGGGCCGGGTCCCGTGCGGCGTA
>NZ_MUYZ01000195.1:0-13149 GCF_003013775.1 Micromonospora sp. MH33 | reverse complement strand
GGCACTCGGCGATCTGGCGCACCGGGTCCACCGTGCTGATCAGGTGGTCCTTGAACTGGAGCACCGCCGGCACATTCCGGAGCAGGATATCCCCGTGGTGCTCGATCCGTTGCCCGCTCATGACGCCGCCTGCCCGGTCCGCCGGTCGGCACCGCCGGAAACCATGCTGGCGATGCCCTCGACAAGTTCCTCGATGCTCCCGGCCGACTGCGCGGCGTCGTCGAGGCCGGTGAGGTGACGCGTCAGCTCGGCGGTGCCGGCCATCGTCTTGCGCTGGGCCTTCTCGCGGGCGGTACGGGCCGTCGTCACGATCAGGTCGGCCAGCTCGGCTGGCGCGAGTCGCCGGTAGGCGTCCCCGTTGAAAGTGATCCGGGACAGCTCGCCGTGGCCACCCACGGTCACCGACAGCAGCTTCTTCTTGTCCTCCACGGTGGTCTGCGCCCGGGCCACGCGCCGGCGTACCCGGTCGGCCGCCTCGTCGACGTCCTTCAGGGCCGCACGCATCTCGGCCAACAGTTCCTCGTCGCCCAACAAGCTCATTCCGACTACCTCCTCTTCTATCTCACGGCTGATCTCGGCACCGGGTTCACATCGGTGCAATAGTGCTCAACGGCCGGGGCAACAGTGTCAACGGCCCCGGTACCGGCGGCGTTCGTCCTGGCTGCCGGGACGCTCGTCGATCGGCATGCCGAACTCGTCCTCCTCGACCCGGGTGTCCCGACCGCGCCGGCCGATCACCGCGGGCGCACAGTCGGGGTCAGTGCCCCAAACCTTCTCGTCCTCCTTCAGCCAGGTGCTGCGCTGGCGGTCACGGTCCTGCCCTTGGTGGGGTGCGCCACCCATGCCCGGCATCATCGGGGGCATGAACGGCATCCCACCGCCCGGCATCCCACCGCCCGGCATACCGCCCCCGCCGGGCTGCGGGAGACCAGGACCGGCACCCGGACCTGTATTCAGGTTGGTCCCGACCGGGCCTCCGACGGGCACCCCCAGCTTGTCCGGGTTCAGCGCCCCGGGCGAGCCGGATACGCCCGGCACCGCCGACAGGCCCCCGGTGCCGACCTGCACCCCGGGAACGTGCGGGAAGCTGGCCGAACCGGGTCTCGTGACGTCACCAAATGCCGGAGGGGTGGTGATGCCTCCGGTCATACCCGGCTTGGGCGACACGTCCTTACCGTCGACCGTGGTCGGGAACGCATTCCGGTCAATCGGTGCCGACGGCCCGGTGTCGGGCCACGGCAACCTGCCCGCGTCCAGGCCCGGCACGGATCCACCCCCGCCGGAACTCCCCGACGGGTTGGGCGGCAACCCGAGTTTCGCCCGCTCTTCCGGCGACAGCGGGACATCGTCCAGCAGGCCGCCGCGTTGCAGCGCGTCGAGCTGATCCGGATTGAGCTGACCGAGATTCGTCGCACCGCCCGGCGACAGACCGTTCTTCCGCAGGTAGTCCGCCTGCTCAGCCGTCAGCGGCGCATCGTCCAGCAGCCCCGCCCCGTCCAGCCTCTGCAACTGGGACGGCGTCAGGTCACCCAACGACTGCGGCCCGTTCAGGCCGAGCTTCGCCCGCTGGTCGTTGGTGAGGGGGGTCTCGTCCAGCAGCCCGCCGCGATCCAACGCGTCGAGCTGATCCGGGCTGAGCTGACCGAGATTCGTCGCACCGCCCGGCGACAGACCGTTCTTCCGCAGGTAGTCCGCCTGCTCAGCCGTCAGCGGCACATCGTCCAGCAGCCCGGCCTTGTCCAGTTGCTCCAACTGGGACGGCGTCAGGTCACCCAACGACTGCGGCCCGGACGGCTTGCGGTTGAGCCCGAGATTGCTGGTCGGCAGGGAACTGCCCGCGCCACCGCCGGTGAACGGATTCTCCAGGCCACCGCCGGCAGACGGGGTGACCGGTTTGGGGGCCGGAATGGGGGGAAGGCCGCTCGCGCCACCGCCGCCAACCACAGCCTCCAAGCCGTCATTGGCGAACGGATTGCCCGCGCCACCGCCCTCGGACGGCATGCTCGACTTGACCTTCAGGTCGGTGGGAAGGCCGCCGCCGGCGCCACCACCGAAGGAACCATCCAAGCCATTGGCGAACGGATTACCCGCACCACCACCGGCGCCCGAGTTGGGCATCATGCTGGCGGGAAGGTCGCCGCCGGCGCCACCACCGAAGGAACCATCCAGGCCATTGGCGAACGGATTACCCGCACCACCACCGGACGGCATCTCCGACTTGACCTTCATGTCGGCCGGTAGGCCGCCACCGGCGCCACCACCGGTGAACGGATTTTCCAGGCCGCCGCCAGCAGAGGAACCACCCAAGCCATTGACGAACGGATTACCCGCACCACCACCGGCGCCCGAGTTGGGCATCATGCTGGCGGGCATGAAACCACCGCCACCGGTGCCGTTGACGAACGGGTTACCCACGCCGCCGCCGTTGGGGAACGGGTTGCCGAAGTTCGCTCCCACGTTCGCGAAGGGGTTACCCACGTTCGCGAACGGATTGCCCATGTTCGCGAAGGGGTTACCCACGTTCGCGAACGGATTGCCCATGTTCGCGAAGGGGTTACCCATGTTCGCGAACGGGTCGCCCCAGTTGGCGAAGGGGTTACCCATGTTCCCGAACGGGTTGTTGGCGAAGCCGCCCACGTCGTTGGGCATCGGGTTCGGTGGCACCGGCTTCGGGTCGGTGATGCTCAACGGGTTGCGCGCCTCGGCGAACACCGACACCAACTTCTTCGCCGCGAGTATCGCCGGCTCGAAGGTCTTGAGGGCGTTGTCGGCCCACATCTGGCGCAGATGCCGGTCCAGCTTGTTCCACTCGGGGATGCTGAACGCGTCGAACGGGTGGTACTTCACCCACGCGGGCGGCGTCCACGTGACGATACCCGCGTCCGAGCCACCGAACTTCTGGCCACGGTATTCCGATCCCGCTTCGTCCCCGGTCTCGGCGTACTGCTGACCCAGGTCCCAGGCGTTCGACTGGCCGTCGTGCAGGTCGCCGTACTCGAGCGTGCTTTCGTTGAACATCTGGGCGATGACCCGGTACGGGTGCTGCCAGATGCCGGCCGGGTGGATCGAGGACCACTTCTCGAAGGTGTCGGCCACCGCCGTGATGAAGTCCCTCATGGCCTGCTCGACCTGGGCCAGCGAGGTGTCCCACTGCTTGGCCTGGGGCATGATGTCGGCGAGGTACTTGTTCGCCTCCTGCACCCGGTGCCGCCAGGCTGATTCGGCGGAGCCCTTGAAGTCGGGGCTCTTGGCGTTCACCGACTTGACCTGATCGGTCAGCTCGCTCGAGATCCCCAGCGCGTGGGTGGTCAGGTTGGCCAGGATCTCGCGGACCGACCCGATCGAGTCCGGGTCGAACGCCTTGTTCGGCCCGGCCACCTTGGGCAGGTCGGCGATCATCCGTTCCCACGCGTTGCCGAGCGAGACGACCGGGTTGCCGTCGGGGTTGGTCGAGTTTCCCGGGTCGGTGGTGTTGCGCTCCTGCTTCTGGGTGTCGTCCCGGCTGGTCACGCCCACCCACACCGTCACCCGGGTGATGTGCTTGTAGATCCCTTTCTGCTTCCACCGGTAGAAGGTGACCGCGTCCTTGTTGTACTCCGGCATCCACGCGCCCTGCACGTTTGACTTCAGGGTGCTCGTCTGGGTGATCAGCCAGTAACCGGGGCCCTTGATGGTCCGCGGTCGGAAGTTGTCGTTGATGGAAGCCTTTTCCCCGCCCTCTCCACCGCCGAGCACCAGCCCCAGAATGCTCGCCAGGGCATCCTCGAACGTCGCGGTGTTCGCCATGACTAACCCCCGGCTTTGGGCATGAAGTACTCGAACTGCTCGGCGCTCAGCGTGCTCGTCTGCTCGACGGCCTCGGAGTCGGCCAGCAGGAACTTGATGCCGTGCTCCAGGTTGTTGAGCTCGGTTCGCGCGCCCTTGAGCCGGTTGGCCAGGCCGGCCCGGACGACCTCGATCGCCCCCGTCAGCTCCTCCGCCTCGGTGAAGCCCTTCGGGCCGATGCGCAGCTTGAACTGCTTCGTGATGTCGACGGTGGAATCCGGCAGGGAGCCGTACGGGTAGTTCTTGCCGTACATCAGGTCGATCTCGTCGACCTGCTTGGTGTAGGTGCCGTGCAGCTTCCGCAGGTAGCTCTCGTTGATGACGATGTTCTTCATCGTGTTTCCTCTCGGATGGAGACGGGCCAGCGGGACTCGGCTGTCCGGACCCGATGAATCCGGAATCCGGACGATCCCGTGGACAGCGGTGGGTCAGACGCGCTGGTCCATCCGGCGGTGCGGCGGACCAGCGCGCCTGACCCGGTATCGGCTCGGCGGAACTGCCGTCCCGACCTCGTGCGAGGTCAGGTTCGGCGGGGTACTAGCTGAAGATGGCCGCGCCCCGGTTGTCGCCGTGCTGGTAGTTCATGTTGATCTCCTGAAGGCGCGCCTGCCCCACGGACAGGGCCACCCTCATCTCCTGCTGGCCCTGGTTCCACAGCGCCTGGGCGGCCTTGTAGGCCTCCGGCGCCTGACCGTTGTTGGCCTCGGTGAACCTACCCACCGAGACCTGGAGGGTCTCCAGCGACTGGTCGAGCTGGCGGGTCTCCCTGGCCATTTCGTCGGCGACGGTCTGAACCGCGGCGGGGTTGATGCTGTAGTTGGCCATTCTCGGCCTCCTTGTCGTTCGTCGGTCTGGGTTTCGTCCCGGCTGTCACAGGTGAGGGTTCGGCGGTCAGCCGTGGGCCCAGCCGCCGGACAGCAGGGCGCTGTCGTCTTCGGTCGTGGTGGTCAGTTGCGCGTACTGCTGCATGTTGTCGTTGAGCATGTCCAGGCCCTGCTGGACCTTCATGAACCCGTTCAGCCACTGCTGGACGGCCTGCTGGAACCGCGGCGCGGCCGCGTCGCTCTGCCACTGGGCGGACAGGTTGTTGCTGGCGGCCGTGACGTTGTTGTAGCTGTCCTTGGCCTCGGCCTGCGCATGGCCGAACGCCATGACCATGCCCTTGATGGTCGCCTCATCGGCGACAATTCCCTGCCTGTTGATTGGCATGACTCTCCTTGTCTTCTATCGGTCGTGTTGTTGCGATAGGTGGGACGTGTGCTCGTATCCGCCGCGTCCGCCCGAAGGGGCGGGCCGCTCGGCGGGACGTTCGGGTACCCCGCGGCCTCACCTCCCTTCCGGCCGGACCAGCGCCGGCCCGGGAGGCAACATGGCGACCAGCGCGGTGGGCATGGCCACCGCCTGGTTGAGGGAGTAGCCCAGGGTGGTGACGTCGCCGCCCATGATCGGGTAGGCGACTCCCCGCTCGTTGACCAGCAGGCCCTGCTGCCGCCACCGGTCGGTGTCGGCGTCAGCCGGGGGCATCAGCAGCGCTCCCCCGCCCGACGGCACCCGTACCGTCACGGCGGTCTTCCCGCCGCTGCCGCCGGTCGGCATGCCGGTCCCACTGGCCAGGACGACCGTCGGCTTCTCGCCGACCTGGCCCGCGTACTCCACGCAGACCGCGGCGTCCTCGGGCATGGACGGTGGCGCCGGCGGGGTGGCCGGCAGCGTGGTCAGCGGGCGCACCGGGCTGCGCTGGCCGGCGACGGCCAGATCGGCCGCGCTGATGGCGGTCTCCGTGGCCGCGCCCGGCGTGGCCCGCTGCAACCGGTACTCGGTCTCGGTCAGCGGGGCCAGTCCGTCGGCGGTCATCAGGTAGTGACCGACCGTGCCGTTGCCCATGTCCACGGCGAACATCTGGCCGATCGACGTCGGCCGGCCGGCCACCCTCGGGCCGGCGCCGCCGGCCCGAGCCACCTTCGGCGGGCCGACCGTGCCGCCCAGCGGGATCGACTCCAGCCAGGCCGTCGCCACCGGTACCGGAGCGAGCAGCCCCAGCCCCAGCACGTCGGCCATCCACGGCTGGGGAAGGAGCAGCCGTCGCCCGTTCCACAGCAGGTAGGTCTTGCCGCCCGCGGTGACCGGCAGCGCCTGCCCCTCGCCGAGCGGATCGGGGGCCGCCGGCACGTCGACGTCGAGCACGACCCGGCCGGTGTGCCGGCTACAGGCCCGCCACACGCCCTGGTTGACCCGGTTGGCCGCGGGCAGCACCTGCGGCCCGGCCGGGATGCCCACCGCGGGGCCCTGCGGCACCTTGGCGAGTTTGGCCGAGGACACGGTGACCGGGGTGAGTCGACCGCCGGCCAGCAGCGTGGCCGTCGCCACGTCGTTGACCATGCGCAACTGGCCGTCGACCAGCACGTACCGCGCCCCGGTCGAGGCGTCCACCACCAACATCCGTGGCTGCTGCCAACTGGTCGAGCCCGATCCCGGCAACAGCGCCCAGATCGCGACCCCGGCCAGCAGCAGGATCCCGAACACGATACCGGCGAGCGTGCCGGTGCGGTCCCGGCGGGTCGGGGACTCGACGGTCTCCGGCTCGGCCCGCACCAGCGCGCCGGTCACCCGGGTCATCATGTACCGCTGGGCGTCCACCTGGTCACGACGCGACGACATGTCAGCCCACCCGCGCCCGGATCACGTCGATCAGGCCGGTGATGACCACGACGGTCGGCCCGAGCGCGGCCACCATCGCGGTGTGCGCCAGGTCGCCCATCCGGCCCCAGATCGGGTTGAACCGCCGGCCGACCGGGATCCGCGCGGCCACCCCGCACGCCACCGCCAGGAGCAGGCAGCAGCCGATGGCCAGTTGGGCGGCGAGCGGACTCCGGTCCGTGGGCGCGGTCAGGCACCAGGTCGCCACGGCGACCAACGCCGGACCGGCCAGCGCCACCCGGTGCCAGATGCTCGTCATCGGGCGGGTGACCAGGATCTGGGCGACGGCGGCCAGCCAGGCGGCCAGCGGTGCGGCCCAGCCGGGCGCCGCCGCCAGCCACACCATCGCGGCCCCGGAGACCAGTCCGAGCGCCGCGTACAGGGCGGTCATGAACTGGTCGGCGGCGGCGGCCCGGGTGAGCACCCCGGCGGCCGGTTCCGGGTCGATGTCCTTCTGGAGGTCCGCCGGCTCGACGGGCATCTCCGGCAGGGCGAACCCGGCGAGCTTGAAGGCGGCCCACGGTACCGTCGGGCGCAGCGCCGTGGTGACGACGACCGTGATCGCGGCGATCGTGGTCCAGTCCAGCGTGGCCCTGGTGTGCAGGGCGAGCGCGGCGACGACCAGCAGCCATGCCGCCAGCAGGCCGACGGTGACCTGCCGCCAGCCGGTGCGCGGGAAGACGAACGCGGCCACCAGCAAGGCGGCGACGGTGCCGGCGGTGGCACCCAGGAAGATCAGCCGAGGTACGGGGGCACCGGCGACCGCCTCCAGCACGGCGACCACCGTACCGACCACGCTGGCGGCCCCCAGGATGCCGGCCGTGGCCCGGTCGGCCAGCTTGCGTACCACCGCGAAGCCCGCGACGAAGCACATCGCCGCCATCGCCGCGAGCAGGGCCGGGTTCCGGGACGCGGCCGGCCACATCCGCGCGGCGGCCAGCCAGACGGTCAGCCAGGCGGCCAACAGCACCAGGGCGGTGACCCGCGTGGTCTGCGGACGCCACAGCCCGGACCGCTTGCGGATGCCGGCCGAGACGCCGTCGACCAGGTCGTCGTAGGCCAGCGGCGGGATCTGGTCGGTACGCGGGCGTACGTGCACGACCTCGCCGTCGAGCAGGTCGAGGTCACCGACGGTGCGCGACTCGTCGAAGGCCGGTCCGCCCAGCCGCTGCACGATCCAGCCGCTGTGCTCCAGCCCACGGTCGGCGAGGTCCGGCCCCAGTGCGCTCAGCAGGGCCGGCATCATGTCGGCCAAAGGGATGTGGGTGGGCAGACTCACGTCGACCTGGCTGGTCGGTCCGACGACCAGCAGTCGGCAGAGTTCCCCGCGCTCGGCGCTCATATCCCGAACACGTGTGCATGGTCACGGGAGTTCACAAGTTTTTTCTGTCCGTCCCGGATGTTGCCTGCGGGCGGCGGGCAGCACCCGGGCCGGGACCGTGCAACAGCCCGGCAGCGTCCGGTTACGGCAGCTGGACGCCGCCGGAGCCAGGTCACTCACCGTCGGTCCGTCCGAGTGGGGCGAACGGCTTCTGGACAACCATGCCGTCGCGCGTACTGCTGCATGTTCTGGTTGAGCATGTTCAGGCCCTGCTGGACCTTCTGGAAGCCGGCCAGCCCAGTTGTTGACGGCCTGCTGGAACTTCGGCGCGGCCGCGTCGCTCGCCCACGAGGCGGTCAGCGCCTGGTTCGCGGCCACGACGTTCGAGTGGCTGTCCCTGGCCTCGGTCTGGGCCTGAGCGAACGCCACGACCATGCCGGTGATGGTCGCCTCGTCGGCGATGATCGAGTCCAGTTTGATGCCGGGCACGGCTTATCCGGCCTGTGTCTCTGCCATGACTCTCCTTGTTCGTCATCCGGCGCGCGTCGCCGGAAGGGCGGGTGACGTGAGCGCTCAGGCCGGACGTCTTCCGCTGGGCCGGCGCCGACCCAGCGGAAGACGTCCATCTGGCAGTCACCCTCTGTAGAGCGTCCGCGACAGACCGGGGACAGGCTGTTCCCGGGCCCAATTGCCGGCCTGCATGGCGCTGTCGTCCTCGGTCGTCGTGGTCAGTTTCGCGTACTGCTGCATGTTCAGGTTGAGCATGTCCAGGCCCTGCTGGACCTTCTGGAAGCCGGCCAGCCACTGCTGGACGGCCTGAAGGAACTGCGGCGCGGCCGTGTCGCTCGTCCACGAGCGGATCAGCGCCTCGGTTGCGGCCACGACGTTCGAGTGGCTGTCGCGGGCCTCGATCTGGGCCTGAGCGAACGCCTTGACCATGCCGGTGATGGTCGCCTCGTCGGCGACGATCGAGTCCAGTTTGATGCCGGGCACGACGTATCCGGCCTGTGTCTCTGCCATGACTCTCCTTGTTCGTCATCCGGCGCGCGTCGCCGGAAGGTGGATGATGTGGCCGCGTGTGCCACGTTCGCCTGGTGGGTCGGGCCACGGCGGCGGATCGGTTGGGCACCCGGCGGCCTCATCGCCCGTCCGGCCGGACCAGTCCCGGCCCGGCGGGCAGCAGGCGGGCCGGGACCGTGCGCTCGCCGAGGAACCAGTACTCCCGGCCGGCGGCCTGCGGTCCGGCTCCCTCAACATCGCCGGACTGGGCACCGGAACCGAACCAGGTGGCCGGTGTCGCGGCACGGTCTAGCAGCGCCTCCGCCTCGGGCGGCAGTACCACGACGTCGAGGGTCTGGTCCTGGTTGCGTCGCCGGTCGGTGACCGACGTGACCGGGCCGAGGTCGGTGGAGAGGTGCCCGAACGCGAGCAGCAGCGCGGTCCACGCGGTGTCCGGCTCGGGCAGCCCGCGTACCAGTGGAGCGACCGTGGTGAGGCATAGGTCCCCGCAGCGCGACAGGTGCTGCCAGCGCAGCAGGTCCACGCAGGCAACCAGGGTCGGCAGCGGGTCCAGGTCGGGGCAGGCGACCGGCGGTTGGCCGTCGACCGGCGGCAGCCAGCTCAGCTCGCTGTGCCCGCGTACCGCCGGCGCCGGCTTGACCAGGTCGGCCGCGCCGATGCCCAGCCGGGCCAGCAGCCAGTGGTGCACCCGCCCGGTACGCATGGCGGTGACCGCCCAGGTCCAGGAGGCCGGCTCCCCCCGCCACCCGGACGCCCCCGCGACCGGCGGGTCGGACCCGGCCCCCGGGTCCGAGGTGAGCGGTGGATCCGACCCGGCCGGCGCGTCCGACCCGGCCGGTGGGTCCGAGTCTGCCGGTGGGTCCGAGTCGGCCGGTTGGGGGGTGTCGGCGGCGTACAGGTCGCGCGGGTCGCGCAGGTAGTTGTACCGCGCGCCCTCCAGCCACAACGCCAGCGCGGGATGCCCCGCCGGGGCCAGGATGACGTCGTTGAGGACGATCTCGTCGGTGAGCGCGTGCAGCGTGAACCCGTACGTCGACGCGGCGACCCGGTCGAACAGCTCCGGCAGCCGGGCCGGCCCGTCGGCCTCCGGCGGCCCGTGCCACCGGCCACGGAACAGCCGGTACCCACCACCCGGCGGGCCCTCGGTGCCCTGACTTACCGGGCTTCCGGTTGCCTCGTCCGCCGGACTGCCGGCCCCCTCGTCCGCCGGACTGCCGGCCCCCTCGTCCGCCGGGCTGTCGGCCCGCTCGTGCGGCCCGAGCGCGGCGTCCGGGAGGAAGTGCAGGTCACCGTCGGCGTACAGGCCGCCGAACCGGTGCACCACCTCGACCCGCAGGTGGTCGCTGGCCGCCGCGAAACCCTGCGGCAGCCTCCGGTTCAGCTCGAGGGCGTACGGGCTGTGCAGGGTCATCGGCGCGTTCGCGGGGAACAGTTCGGCCACGCTCACCAGGTGGATGCCGTGGGTGTCGGCCCAGGTCAGCAGGGCGCGTACCGGGGCCAGTGGATCGGGTCGGCCGGCCGGAGCGGGCGGGGTGACGCGGGCCGCGTCGAAGCGGGCCCGTGGGATGTCCGTCCACAGCACGAAGTCGACCTGGCCGGCGTAGCTGTCGGCCGCCGCGCCGTAGTTGGCCCAGAAGCCGTTCGACTCGGGCAGCGGCCGGCCGAGCCAGATGCCGTGCACGACGTGCGGGATGGTGGTGGTGTCGGGAAGCGGTGGCGCGTGCTCCGGTTGGCCCCAGAGCCGGGCGGCCCCGTCGCGCCGGAACGTGCTGACCCGGCCGGCGTCGGCGGCGAGGGCCGCCGGCTCCAGGTCGGCGGCGCTGGGGGCCGGTCGCGTCATGCTCACCCGCCGCAACAGCGGCGCGACCAGGTGCGGGGCGAGACGGCGTAGGTCGGTGCCGGCGAGGAACTCCGGTGCCGACGACAGCCGGCGGGAGCCGAAAACGTCGCCGCCGATCCAGCGGCGCGCCAGGTTCTCCTCGGCCGCCCAGGTGTACAGGGCGGGGTAGGTCATCCGACGGAGCCAGTCCAGCAGCCCCGTGTCGCAGGGCCAGGCGGTCGGCGAGGCGGACGGTCCGGGCAGGCAGGCCCGGGCCCGTAGCCGCCGGACCAGTTCCTCGGCCGCCGCGTACCTCGCAGCGGGCTCGACCGGCCCGGCCGCCGCGTATTCCGCAGCGTGCCCGGCGGCCTCAGCCGGCCCGGCCGCCGCGTGGCCGGCGGCCTCAGCGGGCCCGCCCGCCGCGACCGGCCTGCCGGGGCGGGCCGGTGGGGTGGGCGTACGGCGCGGGCGGGTGGCGGTGCGGGTCATCGGTCGGCCCCGGTGGGCACCACGGGTCCGGGTACCAGTGCCGTCTGGATCAACCGGCCGCCGCGCCGGGTGCACAGCAGCGCCCGGCCCGGGGGCAGCGAGCGCGGCTTGATGTTACCCAGCAGCGGGCCTTCCGTCGGCGGGCAGGACAGCGCCACGTCCGGGGTGTTCAGTTCCTGGATGCGCCGCAGCAGCGGGTCCATCGACAACCGCATCGCCCCGGCCGCGGCCCGCGCGACGACCACGTGCAGCCCGATGTCGCCGCCCTGGGGCAGCAACGGGATCAGGTGGGCCAACGGGTTGTCGGGCCCGGCGAGCAGTTCGTAGTCGTCGACCAGGACGTACAGTGCGGGGCCGGACCACCAGTCGCGGGCGCGTAGCTGCTCCGGGGTGATGTCGGGGCCGGGAACCCGTGGCCGGAGGCCGGCCAGCGCCTCGGCGGCGTTGTCCCGGGTGCTGTCCGCCGAGACCGAGTAGCCGAGCCGGTACTCGGCCGGTACGTCGTCGAAGAGCTGCCGCCGGTAGTCGACGGCCATGATGCGCGCCTGGGCCGGGGTGTGGCTGGCGACGATCGCGTGGGCGATGAGGCGCAGCATGTTCGTCTTGCCGCTCTCGGTGTCCCCCAGCACCGTCAGGTGCGGCATCAGCCGGAAGTCGTGCCACACCGGCGCGAGCTGGTCCTCGTCCACACCGAGCGCGATGCGGGCCCCCTGCGGCGCCGGCAGCTCGGCCATCGGCAGCGAGGCCGGCAGGGTGCGTACCGCGGCGGCGCGTTCCCCGGTCCAGTTGTCCGCCACCGCGGACACCAGGTGCTCGGTGGCCGCGGCGAGCCCCTCGGCCGACTGGACGCCGTCGATGCGCGGCAGCGCGCCGAGGAAGTGCAGCTTCGCGTCGGTCAGCCCGTGCCCCGGGCGGCGGGGCACCTGGGCCGCCGCGCGCAGGTCGATCCCGGACTCCACCGGGTCGCCCAGGCGCAGTTCGAGGCGGGTCCCGATCTTGTCCCGCATCGACATGTGCAGCTCCGACCAGCGGCCCATGGTGATCATCACGTGCACCCCGTAGTTCAGGCCACGGGCCGCGATGTCCCGGGCCATCTCCTCGGCCGGCTCGAACTCCTGGCGCAGCACGAACCACCCGTCCACGACCAGGAACACGTCGCCGAACCGGTCCTCCGAGATGCGACCGTCGGCCTGCGCCTGCCGGTAGGCGTCCCGGCCGTGGATGCCCAGCTCCGCGCAGCGCCGTTCCCGCTCGATCAGGATCGAGCGGACCTCGGCCACCGTGCGGCCCACCCGCTCCGGTTGGTGCCGGCCGGCGACCCCGCCGACGTGCGGCAGGCCGGTCAACCCGGTCAGCGAACCGCCGCCGAAGTCGAGGCAGTAGAACTGCACCTGTCGCGGCGAGTGGGTCAGCGCCAGCCCGCACACCAGCGACCGCAGCAGGGTGCTCTTGCCGCTCTGCGGTCCGCCGGCCACGCCCACGTGCCCACCGACCCCGGACAGGTCCACCACGAGCAGGTCGCGCATCTGCTCGAACGGCTTGTCGATGAGACCGACCGGCACCCGCAGGTACCCCTGGCCGGCGTCGATCGGACGCAGCCCGTGCTCGGGGTCGGGCAGCAGCGGCGGCAGCACGTCGTCCAGGGTCGGCGCGTCCTCCAGCGGCGCCATCCACACCTGGTGTGCCGGCGGACCCTGGTCGACCAGCCGGTCCACCAGGGCGTGCAGCACGATGGTGCCGGTGTCGGTCGACTCGTCCGGCGCCGGCTCCGAGGGCGGGCGCGGCGCCGGGACGGCCGGCGCGGCGGCCCCGGCGGTGAACGGGACCACCTGGCTGGCGATCACCTCGCGGTGCAGCCCGGTGCTACGTACCCGGTGCGGGCCGGACACGTACGCGGCCCGGAACCGGGTGATGCTGGTGACGCTGGAGCGCAGGTATCCGTTGCCCGGATCGCCCGGCAGCTCGTACGCGTCGGGTA
>NZ_MUYZ01000194.1:0-13211 GCF_003013775.1 Micromonospora sp. MH33 | reverse complement strand
CATGGACGGCATCGCCCGGACCGGCGGCACCGACGGGGTGGCCCGGCAGTGCGCCGACCGTCTCGCCGACCTCGACGGCGGGGCCCTCGGCGCCCGCGCGGCGGCGAAGGCGCGGGCCGCGGCCGACCCGGTCGAGCTGCCCCCGGGTCGCTACGAGGTGGTGCTCGAACCCGCCGCCGTGGCCGACCTCCTGCAGAACCTCGCCTGGTACGGCTTCAACGGCAAGCGGTACGCCGAGCGGCAGTCCTTCGCCGAGCCGGGCGCCGCCCAGTTCGACCCGGCGGTGACCCTGGTGGACGACCCGCTGCACGCCTCCGGGCTGCCGTACGACCTGGAGGGCACGCCCCGGCGGGCGCTGCCGCTGGTCGAGGCGGGCACCACCCGGGCGGTGGCGCACGACCGGCGCAGCGGCGCCGAGGCGGGCACCGGGTCCACGGGGCACGGCATGGTCGGCGCGTCGACCTTCGGCCCGCTCCCGCGCAACCTCCGCCTGCTGGCGACCGGTGGCACGGCGGAGGTGGCCACCGGACAGGTCAGCGCCGGGGTGTCCGGCGCGGTGGCCGGCCCGGACGCCGCCGCGCTGGTCGCCGGCATGGAACGGGGGCTGCTGGTCAGCGACTTCTGGTACACCCGGGTGCTGGATCCGAAGCAGCTCGTCGTCACCGGGCTGACCCGCAACGGCGTCTGGCTGGTGGAGGACGGGGTGCCCACCCGGGCGGTGCGGGACTTCCGGTTCACCGAGTCGTACCCGCGGGCGTTGGGTCCGGGCCGGGTGCTCGGCCTCGGCCGGGCGCCGGTCCGCCAACCGGACCGGGTGGACGGCTTCTGGTGGGAGGCCCCGGCCCTGCGGCTGGCGTCCTGGAACTTCACCGGCGGCGCGTCCGGCTGACGGCTCAAGATATTGATCTTGGTTCGGGTCTTTCCAACCTCCCGGACACACGGGACACTGCGTTGCGCGGCCGGGCCGCGAAGATCGGCGTAACGTGTGTGATTTAGCTGCGCCGGTTCGCCGGCGCGGCCTGATGCGTGCGCAAGACGTGGCAGTGGACGCGGTCTCGCCGGTCCGCTGGCCGGTACGGAAGCTGATCCGCCGCCCCGCGAGGGCGCCGTCAGGGAGACGACTGAATGACATCAACGGCAACGAGGCCGCGAGGGGCGCGGGCACGCGCCGCGATAGCGGCCAAGACGTTGCGGACCGACCGCTGGTGGTTCGCGCCACTGATCACCGTCGTCGGGCTCAGCGCCTGGGTCATCTACGCGACGGTCCGGGTCTTCATGCACGATCGGTACTGGGTGGACCAGTACCACTACCTGACGCCGTTCTACTCCCCCTGCGTCACCGAGCGGTGCGTCGAGGGCTCCTCGCACTTCGGCAGCTTCCTGCCGGGCTGGTGGATCATCCCGGACGCGGCGCTGACCCTGCCGTTCCTGCTGCTGTTCCGGCTCACCTGCTACTACTACCGCAAGGCGTACTACCGGTCGTTCTGGCTGTCGCCGCCGGCCTGCGCCGTTCCCGACGGGCACCAGGCGTACGGCGGTGAGACCCGGTTCCCGCTGCTCGGCCAGAACCTGCACCGCTATTTCTTCTACGCCGCCGCGATCATCTCGCTGATCAACACCTACGACGCCATCTACGCGTTCCACTCGCCCAAGGGCTTCGGCTTCGGCCTGGGGAACATCGTCCTGCTGGTCAACGTGGTGATGCTCTGGGCGTACACGATCTCCTGCCACTCCTGCCGGCACATCATCGGCGGGCGGCTCAAGCACTTCTCCAAGCACCCGGTGCGATACAAGGCGTGGACCGGGGTGTCCTGGCTGAACGTCCGGCACATGCAGCTCGCCTGGATCACCCTGGGCACCCTGGCGCTGACCGACTTCTACGTGATGGCGATCGCGGCCAACTGGTTCCCTGACCTGCGGTTCATCAACTGAAGGCCCCTGACATGACTGAGACGCGAATCGAACGACACCACTACGACGTCGTCGTTATCGGGGCCGGCGGCGCCGGTCTGCGCGCGGCGATCGAGGCCCGGCTGGCCGGCAAGAAGACCGCGATCATCTCGAAGTCGCTGTTCGGCAAGGCGCACACGGTGATGGCCGAGGGCGGCGCGGCGGCCGCCATGGGCAACGTGAACTCCCGGGACAACTGGCAGGTGCACTTCCGGGACACCATGCGCGGCGGCAAGTTCCTCAACAACTTCCGGATGGCCGAGCTGCACGCGAAGGAGTCGCCGCAGCGGATCTGGGAGCTGGAGACCTACGGGGCGCTCTTCGACCGGACCAAGGACGGCAAGATCTCCCAGCGCAACTTCGGCGGCCACGAGTACCCGCGGCTGGCGCACGTCGGCGACCGCACCGGTCTGGAGCTGATCCGCACCCTCCAGCAGAAGATCGTCTCGCTCCAGCAGGAGGACAAGCGGGATCTCGGCGACTACGAGGCCCGGATCAGGGTCTTCTCCGAGACCACCATCACCGAGCTGCTGCTCGACGGCGACCGCGTCGCCGGCGCGTTCGGCTACTACCGCGAGTCCGGCGAGTTCATCCTCTTCGAGGCACCGGCCGTGGTCCTCGCGACCGGCGGCGTCGGCCGCTCCTACAAGGTCACCTCGAACTCCTGGGAGTACACCGGGGACGGTCACGCCCTGGCGCTGCGTGCCGGGGCGACCCTCATCAACATGGAGTTCCTCCAGTTCCACCCGACCGGAATGGTCTGGCCGCCCTCGGTGAAGGGCATCCTGGTCACCGAGTCGGTCCGCGGCGACGGCGGGGTGCTGAAGAACTCCGAGGGCAAGCGGTTCATGTTCGACTACGTCCCCGACGTGTTCCGCAAGCAGTACGCGGACAACGAGGCCGAGGCGGACCGCTGGTACAAGGATCCGGACAACAACCGGCGCCCGCCGGAGCTGCTCCCCCGCGACGAGGTCGCCCGCGCCATCAACAGCGAGGTCAAGGCCGGGCGGGGTACGCCGGCCGGCGGCGTCTACCTGGACATCGCCTCCCGGCTGCCGGCCGAGGAGATCCGCCGCCGGCTGCCCTCGATGTACCACCAGTTCAAGGAACTGGCCGACGTCGACATCACCAAGGAGCCGATGGAGGTCGGCCCGACCTGCCACTACGTGATGGGCGGCGTCGAGGTGGACCCGGACTCCGGCGCGGCGTACGGCACGGTGCGCGGTCTCTTCGCCGCCGGTGAGGTCTCCGGCGGCATGCACGGCTCCAACCGGCTCGGCGGCAACTCGCTGTCCGACCTGCTGGTCTTCGGCAAGCGGGCGGGCGGGCACGCCGCCTCGTACGCCGACCAGCTCACCTCGCGCCCGGCCGTGTCGGTGCGGGCGGTGGGGGCCGCGGTGGAGACGGCGCTGGCCCCGCTCCAGCGGGACACCGGCGAGAGCCCGTACGCACTCCAGCAGGACCTCCAGGCGGTGATGGGGGATCTCGTCGGCATCATCCGGCGGGAGGGCGAGCTGGTCGACGCGCTCGCCCGGCTGGCCGAGCTGCGCGAGCGGGTGGCCAAGGTGAGCGCGGCCGGCGGCCGGCGCTACAACCCGGGCTGGCACCTCGCCCTGGACCTGCGCAACATGCTGGTGGTCTCGGAGTGCACCGCGAAGGCCGCCCTGGAGCGGCAGGAGTCGCGCGGCGGGCACACCCGGGAGGACTACCCGGGCATGGACCCGAAGTGGCGGCGGGTCAACCTGGTCTGCTCGCTGGACGGCGACGCGGTCCGGCTGACCCAGAAGCCGCTGCCGAAGATGCGCGCGGAGTTGATCTCCCTGTTCGACCGGGCCGAGCTGGCCAAGTACCTGACCGACGAGGAACTCGCCGAGTTCGACGCCCTCACCGAGGAGGAGCGCTGAGGAATGGGCACTGATCCGAACCAGGCGACCGGCAAGCCGGGCGCGAAGAGGCCGTTCCGCATCTGGCGGGGCGACGAGACCGGCGGCGAGCTGCGCGACTACACGGTCGAGGTGAACGAGGGCGAGGTCGTCCTCGACGTGATCCACCGGCTCCAGGCCACCGACGCGCCGGACCTGGCGTGCCGGTGGAACTGCAAGGCCGGCAAGTGCGGCTCCTGCTCCATGGAGATCAACGGCAAGCCCCGGCTGAGCTGCATGACCCGGATGTCGACGTTCGAGGAGGGCGAGACCGTCACGGTCACGCCGCTGCGCACCTTCCCGGTCATCCGGGATCTGGTCACCGACGTCTCGTTCAACTACGAGAAGGCGCGGGAGACCCCGGCGTTCGCGCCGCCGGCCGACGTGGCACCGGGCGACTACCGGATGCAGCAGGTGGACGTCGAGCGGTCGCAGGAGTTCCGCAAGTGCATCGAGTGCTTCCTCTGCCAGAACGTCTGCCACGTGATCCGCGACCACGAGGAGAACAAGCAGGCGTTCTCCGGTCCGCGGTTCTTCATCCGGGCCGCCGAGCTGGACATGCACCCGCTCGACGCGAAAACCGACCGCAAGGAGTACGCGCAGTCCGAGATGGGTCTCGGATTCTGCAACATCACCAAGTGCTGCACGGAGGTCTGCCCCGAGCACATCAAGATCACTGACAACGGGATCATCCCCATGAAGGAGCGGGTCGTCGACCGCAGGTACGATCCCCTCGTGTGGCTTGGTAGCAAGATCTTCCGGAGGGGTCAGGTGCCTCAGACCAGCGTGACCAGCGGGCATTCGAGCGGTGCCGTGAACGCCAGCGCGGCCCACGGCGGGGTGCACTCGCACGCCGGCGGCTCGCACGACGCGCGGTCCGAGCAGCAGGCGCAGCAGGGCGTCAACTGGCACCGCGAGGTGCCGCACCCGACCGCCCCCGCGGTCGACGTCAACGGCAAGCTGCCGCTGACCGAACTGACCTTCGACCGGGCCGCCGCGCCGTCGCCGTTCGGCGACGACGTGGCCTTCCCGCTGCCGCCGGAGCACCTGAACTTCGCCCACCCGCAGCAGGACGAACCGAAGCACTGATCAGCACGCCGACAACGATGACGGGGGCCGCGGCACATGCCGCCGGCCCCCGTCCCGTTTCCACCCCCGCGTCCGCTTCCGGCGCTCAAGCGCTGGCGAGCAGCGGGCGCAGGGCGGCGACGATCGGCACGTCGGCCGGCAGCCAGGGGACGGTGTCGAGTTCGGCGGCGGAGAGCCAGCGCAGCTCGGAGTGCTCCAGCGCCTTGGGCTCGTCACCGTGGAGCAGGCGGGCCAGGTACACCCGGAGGACGGAACGGCCGTGGGCCATCCGCACGTCGCGGCCGAGGCGGGCGCCGATCTCCACGCGGACGCCGAGTTCCTCGGCGCACTCGCGGACCAGCGCGTCGGTCTCGATCTCTCCCGGCTCGACCTTGCCGCCGGGGAACTCCCAGCGACCGGCCACCTCCGGTGGCGCGGAGCGCGCGCAGGCGAGGACCCTGCCGTCCATGATGATCGCCGCACCGACGACCACTCTCGGCTCCCGCCGGTCCTGCCCGTTCCCGCTAACCCGTTCGGTCCGCACGGGCGTCCAGCGTGCCAGATCAATCGGCGGTTTGGGTAGCTGAGTCGACCGTCAGGTCAGCAGAACACGGAAGTGTGGGCGTGGACACACCATCTGTGCGACGACAGACTAGAGGGCGTCGACTGGGACACGGGATGGCGACGATTTGGCCACAAGCCGGCAACGACGCCTGGGAGGTGCGGTGATGCGCGTGCTGTTCAACGGCCGGGCGAAGCACGACTACCTCAGCGACGCGCTCGCCCTGCTGTCCGGTTGGACCCGCGAGGGCGAACAGATCCGACGCACGCTCGTCCTCGACGACACCCAGCACGCCGCGCTCACCGAGCGCGTCGCGGTGGTGGCCGACGCGCTCCGCCTGCGCCCGGAGATCAGCCGCCGGGCCGACCGCACCCACATCAAGGTGGGCCACGGCGACGGCGAGCCGCTCACCGAGGGCGAGGTGCTGCTGGCCGCGCGCATCGAGGACGCGGTCCGCGCGGTCACCACCTCCTGAGCCATTACGGTCAGGTTGCTAAAAGTTTCCGGTTAGCAGCCGGCAGCCGCGACCACGACCCGCGCGTCGACCACTGACCCACGTCTCCGGCAGCCCGTCCACGAGGACGGGGCTGCCGCCGTCCACCGGCTGGCGCGCCCCGCCTACCGTCGAGGACATGGCCGATCCCACGTACGACCGCAGGGAACAGTTCCAGCAGATCCAGAGCGGACTCCTGCCCGGCGAGCAGATCATCGCCGTCTACGACGCGATCGGCACGGGCACCGGGTTCATCGGCCTGACCGACCGCCGGGTCATCATCCAGGACCGCTCCTTCGTCGGGAAGCGGTACGCCATCACCAGCATCCCGTACGCGAAGATCACCAGCGTGAGCGTGGTGAGCAACAAGTCGTGGGGCGGCTCGTTCTTCTCCACCGGGGCGATCGCCGTCCACGTCGGCACCCACACCTATGAGGTGGAGTTCCGGGGCGCGCAGAAGGCCCACCACGTGCACAACGTCATCCTCCACCACATCTCCTGACGTGCCGGTGGACCTGCCGGCGGCTGGAACCCCACCGACTCGCGCCGCCGGCTCACCCTGCCAGACGGTACGCCCGTGGACGGCTGGACCGAGCTGACCGACGTACGCGACGGCCCGGTGGCCTTCCTGCACCACTACCTGCTGCCCGACGGCACGGAGATGCGCGGCCCCGTGCTCGCCCGGGCGGCCGGGTAGGGAGGACGGGTCAGCGCCGGTAGGCCAACCGGAAGTCGAGCGCCCAGTCGGTCCCGTCCTCGGACCGCTCCCAGCGGGCGTCGATCGCCGTGCCGTCCTCGCGCAGCGTCCCGGTGAACCGCTGGTGGAAGCCGGGCGCCTCCCGCCACATCCGCCACTGGCCGTCGCCGAACGTCATCCGGTAGACCCGGTGCACGCCGCGGGCGTCGGCGTAGAGCACGGTGAACTCCTCCCCCGCGTCGTCCAGCCCGATGAGCTGGGTGGTGGGAAGGGGGTTGTTCTCCCGCCAGGCCCGCGGCGCCGTCTCCGGCACCGGCTCGGCGTCGCTGAACTGGCGGAGGAACCGGCCGTCCTCCACCCAGGCGAACTCCGTCCAGCCGACACCGAGGCCCTCGACCTCGGGCTGCACGCTCCACCGGCCGACGAGCACGTCGAGCCGCGCGAGCGCGGGATGCCGCTTCTCCATCCTCATCCTCCTCCTGCCGCGCGGGGAGCCCGGTGCTCGCCGCCGCCTGACAGAATCGCCCGCATGCGGGGGCTGTTCGCAAGGGTCAGGGCGTGGCGCACCAGCCGCAGACCGACCGTACGCCGGATCCGCCGTGCCCTGGTGGCCGTCGTCGCCGGCGCGGCGCTGCTGGTCGCCGGCACCGCGGCCTGCGTGGTGTGGGTCCGCGTCGGCGCCGAGGGACACCTGTTCGCCGAGGCCGACGTGCCGGAAGCCCCGGTCGCCCTGGTCCTGGGCACCAAGGTGGAGGCCGACGGCACCCCGTCGCCGTTCCTCGCCGGCCGGCTGGAGATCGCCCAGCGGCTCTACGCCGCCGGCAAGGTCCGGGTCATCCTGGTCTCCGGCGACCACATGAACTACGACTACGACGAGCCCGACGCGATGCGGCGCTGGCTGGTCGACCGGGGCGTGCCGGCGGAGAAGGTGGTGCTGGACCACGCCGGCTTCGACACCTACGACTCCTGCGCACGGGCCCGGCGCGTCTTCGGCGTGGAGCGGGCCACCGTGGTGACCCAGTCCTTCCACCTGCCCCGCGCCGTGGCGCTCTGCCGGCACCTCGGCGTGGCGGCCAACGGCGTGGGCGACGCCCGCCGGTACGCGGACCGGTGGCGGATCAGCGCCACCCGCGAGTACGGCGCCTGCGTGAAGGCCGCGGTGGACGTGTTCTCCGGTCGCGATCCCGTCCACCTGGGCCGCCGGGAGACCGGAGTGGACGACGCCCTGCGCGCGGGGTGACGTTCGGCGGCCGGCCGGCGGTAGGGTCGCGGCGTGGTGAAGCTGGCCGAGGAGACGTTGGTGGCGGTCGGTCGGATGACCGTCGCGGCGACCGAACTGGAGCACATGCTGTCCCGGATCGGCGCGGGCGACGCGGACGCCGACGCGATCTTCGCGCGGGCCGGGGCGCCGCTGGTCGCGGCCCGCGAAGCCGCGCGGTGTGCCGGGCCGGCGTTCCGCGACGAATACGCCGGCCTCGTCGAGGGGGCGGCCACCCAACTGGCCGTGGGCCAGGCCGCGCTGCGGGCCGTGTGGCGCGGCGGCCGGACCGACCCCGCGCTGTTCGACGAGATCACCGTGCGGCTGCTGCGCTGCCGGGACGCCCTGCACGAGCGGATCCTCGTCCCGACCGAGGGTTGAGAGAGCCCTCTTCCCGGAGTCGAGGGACGGCTCGGGCGCCGGCGTCCGGGCGGGGTCGGGCGCCGGCCATGGTCGGAGCTATCGTCGCCGGATGCCCCAGCTGATCGCGCCCACCGTCCGGCTGCACGCCGCCTGGCTGGCGGCGCACCGCGAGTGGGGCCCCGGCCGCCACGAGGACGGATTCGGGCTGCGCCCGGCCGACGAGGTGGTCTCCCCCGCCGGCTTCGCCGCCTGGGTGGCCCGGATGGCCGACGAGGCGGACCGGGCGCCGGATCCGGGCGGGGTGCGGTGCACGTACCGGTGGATCGTCGAGGGCGACCGGGTGCTCGGCGGTATCGCGTTGCGGCACGAACTCGACGACTTCCTGTTGCGGGTCGGCGGCCACATCGGCTACGGCATCCGGCCGTCGGCGCGGCGGCGGGGCCTGGCCACCTGGGCGCTCGGCCGGATGCTCGACGAGGCACGCGGGCTCGGCCTGGACCGGGTGCTGGTCACCTGCGCGGACGGGAACATCGCCTCGGCGCGGACGATCGAGCGCCAGGGTGGCGTCCTGGAGGACATCCGGGACACCGAACTGGGCCGCGCACGGCGCTACTGGATCACGCTCCAGGCACCGTCGACGCGCTCGAACCGGGAGCCGCGCAATGGCAGTGAGTCAGCCACCCGAGCAGGCTGACGACGGACCCCGACACTCCACGCACCCGGCGACGGCTTGGACGATTCCACTGACCGGCTTGCATCCGGTACCTGGGTACCGGCTTACCGTCGGAGGATGAGCGACCAACAGATCACGACGGACAACTCCTGGATGCCGGACGCGTGCACCCTGCCGACGGCCGAACGGCCCCTGCGGCTCGCCGAGTTCGATCAGTTCTTTCGCGACGCGCTACGGGGCGTCGAGCGGCCGTCGGCGCAGCACCTGCGGTTGCGGCTCGCCGGGACCGGACAGGTCGAGGAGGCGGCGCGGGACCTGACCGCCCGGGAGTCCTCCTGCTGCTCGTTCTTCGCCTTCGACCTCACCCGGTCCGGCCCGGAGGCACTGACGTTGGACATCCGGGTACCGTCGGCGCACGTCGACGTGCTCGACGGCCTCGCCGACCGCGCCGCGTCAGCAATGGGCACCCGGTGAGCGGACCAGGGTTACGCAACTGGCTGAGCTGACGAGCAGCGCTGACGTCGCCATTGCTTGGGTACCCCAGGCGGCGCGCCCTGGGCTAGCAAGTCGTCGATGCCCACGTCCCGGCCGCCTACGCTGCCCGGCAAGATGTCATGGCGCTAGGCGCTTGGCTGCGGTGGCCGACAGCGAAGGAGGACTCATGGGATACAGCTTTGAGTGGGTTGATCTACCCGAGCCTGCTGCGACTGCTCGCTCCCGCTACCAAACGCACCTCGATCTCGGGGAGCTGTGCCAACCATGCACGGACAAGTACCACTCACTTAGGGCTGCCTATCATTTCCATCTGAACATCGCCGGCATGGCCTTCTGCCGTAACCGCATGCGCCGCACAGGCATGACCTACCAGGCAACCCCGCAGCCCTTCCCCGACTGGCCGTTCGATGACATCGACGACTGGCGGTCTGATCAGAGCCGGCGCAACGCTTACAACCAGGCCGAACGAGCGGCGTCGGCCCAGACGGTCGCTGGAATGGTTGGCATCCCGGAGTTCAAGCTGACGAGTAACGGCCCCTGGCTCGTAGGTACGAGGGAGATCGAGCAAGCGCTGACCCTCTACCAGGCTTCATCACCCAGCCTGCATGCAGAGTTGGAGGGGGACGACCTGTGGGTGACCTGGCTCGACTGGCTGAGGCAGACCGTCAACCACGGCGGCTTCACCGTAGGTTGACCTGCTCGCCATTCCTAGATCGTCTGGCCGGATGTTCGGAGGAGCGCACCCGCAGAGCCGTCGATGAGGCGTGGGTTGTGCCCCTGGTGTGCCCCAGAGCGAAGACGCGACCTTCTGACCTGCGTGAACGGGCCGGATTCAGACGTTGAAGCGGAACTCCACCACGTCGCCGTCCTGCATGACGTATTCCTTGCCCTCGATCCGGACCTTGCCGGCGGCCTTCGCCGCCGCCATCGATCCGGCCTCGACCAGGTCGGCGTAGGAGACCACCTCGGCCTTGATGAAGCCGCGCTGGAAGTCGCTGTGGATGACCCCGGCGGCCTCCGGCGCGGTCGCGCCGACCGGCACGGTCCAGGCCCGCGCCTCCTTGGGGCCGGCCGTCAGGTACGTCTGGAGCCCGAGCGTGCGGAAGCCGACCCGGACGAGCTGGTCCAACCCCGGCTCGGACTGCCCGATCGACTCCAGCAGCTCGCGGGCCTCCTCCTCGGGCAGGTCCACCAGCTCGGATTCGATCTTGGCGTCCATGAAGACCGCCTCGGCGGGCGCGACCAGGGCGCGCAGCTCGTCGAGGAACTCGGCGTTGCCCAGCTCGGCCTCGTCGACGTTGAACACGTAGAGGAACGGCTTGGTGGTGAGCAGGTGCAGCTCGCGCAGGTGCTCCAGCTCGATCTTGGCGGCGGCGGCGCCCGCGTACAGGGTGGTGCCGCCGTCGAGGACCTCCACGGCCTTCTTGGCGGCCTCGACCGCGGCGGCCCGGTCCTTGCGGAGCTTGGCCTCCTTCTCCAGCCGGGGCAGCGCCTTCTCCAGGGTCTGGATGTCGGCCAGGATCAGCTCGGTGTTGATCGTCTCGATGTCGTCGGCCGGGGAGACCTTGCCGTCGACGTGCACCACGTTCGGGTCGGAGAAGGCCCGCACCACCTGGCAGATCGCCGAGGCGTCGCGGATGTTGGCCAGGAAGGCGTTGCCCCGGCCCTGCCCCTTTGAGGCACCCCGGACCAGACCGGCGATGTCGACGAACGAGACCGGCGCCGGCAGCACCTTCTGCGAGGAGAAGATCTCCGCCAGCTTGGCCAGCCGCTCGTCGGGGAGCCCGACCACGCCGACGTTCGGCTCGATGGTGGCGAACGGGTAGTTCGCGGCGAGCACGTCGTTCTTGGTCAGCGCGTTGAACAGGGTGCTCTTGCCCACGTTGGGCAGGCCGACGATGCCGATGGTGAGACTCACGACGAGCCAGCTTACGCGGTTCGCCGCCGGCACCGGGCAGGCAGGTCCGCCCGGGCCGGAAAAGGGACGGCGTTCACCGCCTGCCGGTGGGCGTCGCGGTCAGGCGGACAGCAGGCGCGGCTCGATCCGGGTCTCCCGCACGGTGCCGTCCTCGGCGCGGGTCAGCTCGTACGCGGCCACGCCCTCGCGGTCGGCGACCGCCTCGGCCAGCCGGGTGCCCCGGTAGATCAGCCCGACGCCGTCGTCGGTGCAGTGGCTGGTCGGCAGCGTGCCGTCGCCGACCAGCCGGTGCATGAGCGGCCGGCGCTGGTCCTCGCTGTCGTAGTGCACGCCGTTGCCGTACGGGAGCCAGCCCAGCCCCTCGGTGAACGGCCGCAGGGTCGGGCCGTAGCTGTCGGTGGCGCCGCCGACGTGCCAGCAGATCGACCCGGCGGAGACCCCGGCGAGCACCACGCCGGCCTGCCAGCACTCGTGCAGGATCTCCGGCAGGCCGTGCACCCGCCACACCGCGCAGAGGTTGGCCACGCTGCCGCCGCCGACCCAGATGATGTCCTGGGCGAGCAGGTGGGCGCGGATGTCCTCGACGTTGGGCATCGGGTAGAGCGCCAGGTGGGACGGGCGGAACCGGGTGCCGGCGAAGGCGCCGTAGAAGACGGTGAACGAGGTGGGCTGGTCGCCGACCGCCTGGTTGAGGTAGCAGACCCGGGGCGCGTCGCCGGCCTGCGCGAGGTCGGCCATCAGGTCGAAGAGCTGGCTGGGCCGGGCGTCCCAGGGGCCGCGGTGCCGGCTGAAGAAGCCCATGCTGGTGGCGACGATGGTCGGTTCGGTGGCGGGCATGGCCGTCCTTCCGGTCGGTGGCTTTGGAGATCATCCTGCCCGATCCGGCGGCTCCGCCTCGGCCGCGGCGAGCAGGTCGCGCAGCAGATCGGCCAGCCGGTCCCGGTCGGCCGGGGGCAGCGCGTCGAGGATCCGCCGCTGCACCTCCAGCCCGGCCTCGGCCGACTCCTCGACCACCCGGCGGCCGGCGTCGGTGAGGCTGACCCGCAGCGCCCGCCGGTCGGCCGGGTCGGGCGCGCGCCGGACCAGTCCGGCCCGCTCCAGCCGGTCGAGCCGGCCGGTCATCCCGCCGGAGGTGAGCATCAGCGAGGCCGCGAGCGCCTTCGGCGCCAGGGTGTACGGCGGGCCGGACCGGCGCAGCGCGGCGAGCACGTCGAACTCGCCCCGGCCGATGCCCCAGCCGGCGTACACCTTCTCCTGGCGGTCGCCGACCAGCCGGGCCAGCCGGTAGATGCGGCCGAAGACGGCCATCGGCTCGGGCCGCATGCCGGCCCGCTCCCGGCGCCACTGCTCGACGATCAGATCCACGTCGTCCGTTGCCACGGCTGTCGATTGTGCCGCACCTCGCACTTCCGCTTTCGCTCGGGACTGATTAGCTTAGAACTAAGCTACTTAGCAGCGAGGGAAGAAGGTCGTCATGACCCGCCGTTGGACCGACGCCGCGCTCACCGCCGTCGCCCCGACCACCTGGGGCACCACCTACCTGGTCACCGCCGAGCTGCTGCCCGCCGACCGGCCGCTCTGGTCCGGCGCGATCCGCGCCCTGCCGGCCGGCCTGCTGCTGCTCGCGTTGACCCGCCGGCGGCCGCACGGCGTCTGGTGGGGGCGGGCCGCCCTGCTCGGCGCGCTCAACATCGGCGCGTTCTTCCCGCTGCTCTTCGTCGCCGCGTACCGGCTGCCCGGCGGCACCGCGGCCGTCCTCGGGGCCGCCCAGCCGCTGCTGGTCGCCGCGCTCACCGTCGCCCTGCTCCGCGA
>NZ_MUYZ01000193.1:0-13235 GCF_003013775.1 Micromonospora sp. MH33 | reverse complement strand
CGGAGACCTCTTCAGCTATCGATCACCGCCACGCCGTGACCTTCACCGGCCACCACGACTTCTGAAACACGCCTTAGTGGCGCAGGCCCCGGCCGACGTTCGTGCCCGGCTCGCCGCGCTCGCCTTGCGGCCGGCGCAGCGCTTCGATGTGCGAGGGATGATGTTCGGCTCGGCCGGGGTGGCGCTGCCGTGGGCCGCCGAGCGTGGTCTCGTCGTCGGCTCCGCGTGGGGCGTCGAGGAGATGCCCCGCGAGGTCGCCCTCGCGCTGCGGGAGGGCTACGTCGCTGCGTTCGACCCGCAGCCGCCGGCCATGCCGACCACCCCAGTCGAGCAAAAGGACGCCGAACGGGAGGCCGCAGCCGCCGCGTCGGAGACCCTCGCCGCAATCACTGCGATTGTCGGAACCATGGGCGGCGGCCCGGTGCCCCTGCTCAAGACGGGCGGTCTCGGCGTACGCGAGCTCCGTCGGATCGCCAAGTCGTCCGGCCAGGACGAGGACCGTACCCGCCTGGCCATCGAACTGCTTGCCGCGGGCGGTCTCACCGAGGCCTCGGACACCGGCCTGGCCCCGTCGGTGGCCTACGACGAGTTCGCCGCCGCCGAACCCGCGGACCAGCTGCTGGACATCGTCGACACCTGGCTGACGATGCCCGCGTGCCCGCTCGCCCCGACCGACTCCACCTCGGTCTCCTCCCGTGTCCTCTACTGGGACGAGAGCGAGGAGATGACTTTGACGGGCTTGCGCGCCTTGACCTTGCGCACTCTCGCCGACGTCTTGCCCGAAGGTCACGCCACCGACCCCGGCCCGCTCGCCGACCGGCTGGCCTGGCAGAGCCCCGTCCTGACCGACCAGGCCGACGAGGATCTGCACCGATACGTCACCGGCATCTGGCGGGAAGCCCACCAGCTCGGTCTGCTCGCCCACGGAACAGTGACCAGCTTCTGCCGTAGCCTGCTGATCGGTGACGCCGACGCGGCTCATCGGCACGCTCAGGCCATGCTGCCCCAGCCCCGTGGCACGGTCCTGTTGCAGAACGACCTCACCGCGGTGGTGACCGGCATCCCCTCGGCCAACCTGCTGGCGCTGCTGGACAGCACGGCCACGCCAGAGTCCCGCAGTGGCGCCTGGACCTGGCGTTTCTCGCTGGCCAGCATCCGCGGCGCGCTCGATGCCGGAAGCGCCCCGGCGGAACTGCTGGCCCGGATCACGGAGGTGGCCGAAGGCGGCCGGGTGCCGCAGACACTCACCTACCTGATCAACGACGTAGCCCGCCGATACGGCCGCGTTCAGGTACGCCCAGCCGGCTGCTGCCTGTGCAGCGACGACGAAACCCTGCTCACCGAGATCCTCAACACCCGCTCGCTGCAGGCCCTGCACCTGGTCCGGCTTGCCCCGACCGTGCTCGCCAGCGCGAAATCGCAGGCCGAAACCCTGGCCGCACTGCGCGCCGCCGGCCACGCCCCGGCCGGCCTCCGCCTCGACGGCAGCCCGGCGATCGAGATCCCGCAACGACGCCGCGCCGATCCATCACCCACCGAGCCCGACCGCGGCGACATGTTTCCCCTGCCACGCCTGAGCGACCCGGCCGACGTCGCGCGGACTCTGCTCGGCAACTGCTGACCCTGCCACCGGACGACCTTGAGCAGTCGGGAGCCGTTTCCCGACCGGCATTGGCCATTCGGGCGAATCGGCCATCCGCCGGCCCGTGTCGATGCATCGGTTGGAGGCCTGGTGACGGCGACGGACATGAGGCACTATGGCCTTCACTGCTGCGCAGCTCAAGCTGGATGGGTACGTGAGTGATGCCCCTGTCTCGTCGCCTGACTATTTCGGCTGTAGTAGCCACGGTCGTCCTCGGCTCGGGGGTGGCCGTCGCCCTCTGGCCCGACAGCGATCCGCCGTACCGTCCGCCGAGCTCGCGCGTGGTCCAGCCGGGCGCGCCGGGCCAACCGGGCAGATCCCTGTCCGGGAACGAGGTGTCGCAGCTCCCGCCGCCCGGGTTCACCGCGGCCGACACCCTGTTCATGGAGGGGATGGTTCCCCATCATGCTCAGGCATTGGCGATGACCGCGCTCCTGCAGGGTCGTACCACCAACCCGGATCTGACGTTGCTCGCCAAACGGATCGAGGTGTCGCAGCGTGACGAGATCACGCGGATGCAGCGGTGGCTTGAGGAGCGGGGCGTGCCGAGCGTGGGGCCGCACACGGGTCATGTCGGGCACGACAAGCTCATGCCCGGGATGCTCACCGGCGAGCAGTTCGACCAGCTCAAGCAGGCGCGCGGTGCGGAGTTCGACCGGCTCTTCCTCACGTTCATGATCCGTCACCACCAGGGGGCGGTGGCGATGGTGGAGGATCTCTACGCGACGGGTGGCGGCCTCGAGCCGGCCACCGACCAGTTCGCCCGTGAGGTCAACGCCGACCAGAGCATCGAGATTCAGCGGATGCAGGGGCTGCTGGCCAGGATGGGCTGACATCCGCGGGGGAGACGCAAAAACTGGAGGGCACCTCGACTCGGATGTTGCGAGTCGAGGTGCCCTTCGGTCAGTGACAGGTCAGAGCGATTCCGCCAGGTCCAGGATCGACCGCTTCAGCGCCTGGTGCTCGGGAGCGCCGAGCTTGTTGGAGATCGCCTGCAACTGCGCGACCGCGGCGGACCGTTTGCCGTCAGCCGCGAATTCCTCAGCCCGCTCCAGGAACTTGTCGACCTGGGACTCCAGTGGGTGACCGATCGCCTTGGCGCGCACGAGCTGGTCGTAGTGCGCACGCGCGACCGCGAAGCTCGGCGTCCAGGTGACCTTCGGCTGGCCCTGGGCGTTGAACTGGCCGAGCTGCACCTGCGAGGCTGCCTGGATTTCCGCCTTCGACAGGTGCTGGCTGGGCGTCAGCTTGAATACGTCGAGGCCGCGGGCGATCTCATTGCCGTAGAGGTTGCCGTTGTACCAGTACGCCGACCAGAATCCGCCGAGCAGGAGCCTGTCCGCGTTGACCGGTCCCCGGTCGAAGTACGCGATCTCGTGCGGGTTGGCTGAGTCGGTGAAGTCGAACACGGAGATGCCGCCCTGGTACCAGGCCTGCATCATGATGTCGCGGCCAGGCACCGGGATCAGCGATCCGTTGTGCGCGACGCAGTTCTCCTGCAGCGTCTGGGGAACCGGCAGCTTGTAGTAGCTGGCGAACTGCATCTTCCGGTCGACGATGTCGAAGATCGCGTTGGCTCCCCACTCCGGCTGGTCGGTGTCACGGCAGCGGGCACCGCTACCGCCGCCCCACTCGTCGGTGAAGATCACCTTGGTGCCGTCGTTGTTGAAGGTCGCCGAGTGCCAGTACGCGAAGTTCGGGTCGGAGACCTCATCGATCCGGCGGGGGTTCGCCGGGTCCGAGATGTCGATCAGGATGCCGTTGCCTTGGCAGGCGCCGGCGGCCAGCCCGATCTCCGGGTACGCGGTGATGTCGTGGCAGGCGTTGGTGTTCGGCGTGGGCGACCAGGTGCTGCCCGACGGGTGTCGCGGCGTCTGCGGCCCGTTCTGCAGGCCGTCGATCCGGCCCGTTTCGGAGTCAACGAAGAGCCTTGGCTGGTTCACGACGGCGGCCTGTGCGGGTGCCGCCACCGGGACCTTGATGACGTCGATCCGCCACCTCGACGGGTTCTCGCCCGTCGCCGGGTTGTTGTTGCAGCCCTCCATCGTCGTCGCCGGCCGCACCGAGGTCGTGCCCGAGACGTAGACGTAGATGTTGTTGGCGTCGTTCGGGTCGGTCACCACGGTGTGCGTGTGCGAGCCGCGGCAGAGCTGGACGGCTGCGACCTGCACCGGGTTGAGCACGTCGCGGATGTCGAAGACCCGGATGCCCTGGAACCGGATGCCGACGTTGGGGTTCGTGCCGCAGTCCACCCGGCCGCGGCTCTCCTCTACCGACGTGAAGAGGAGGTTGCCGTGGACCGACAGGTCACCCTGCCCACCCGGGCACACGACGCTGGTGACGAGCGCCGGGTCGGCGGGTTTGGAGACGTCGACGATGTTGAACCCGTTGTAGTTGCCCAGGAACGCGTACTTGCCGCCAAAGGCGAGGTCCGAGGCGTAGTAGGCGCCGTTACCGGGGTTCGCCGGGTCGACGAAACCCGCCGGCTTGTCGCGGTGCGCCAAGTGCTCCAGATTGCTGATTGCGGACTGTGCGTCGAGCCAGCCGGCACCGAGCCCGATCCGTGGATCGGGCGGCGCAGCCGAAGCCGTCCCGGGCAGCACGCCTACCAGGAGCAACCCTGCGGCCATCAGGCCGAGGGCTCGCCGCCCCCTACCTGACCTAGAACCCAATTGACGTTTCATCTGCCGCCTTCCGAGCGAAGGACCTGACGCGACGTCCGGATGATGGGGCGTCGCGCCGTGTGAGTTGAGTAAGGACCGTACCGTCGATCGGTCATTGGTCAAGGAGTCCGCGGGATATGCATGCATTTGTGTAAGTGAGCCGAATACGCGGCCTCGGCTGGAGGCGTCGCTGGTTGGGCCCAAAGCTGACCGGGACTTGGCCGGCGCTTCACCGCCACCGACCGCTTCCGGTCCCCCTCCTTTCCGTAGCTCTGTCGAGGCGGGGGCATCGGCCTGGCTGGTGCAGGAGGCTGCACATCGGGAGCGGCCGGAGGGCCGCGACAGGCGTAGGAGCTGTTGATCGAATATTCCGCCACTCGTCGGATGATCGGTCTGCAAGCCGCACCGTAGCGTCAGCACCATTCACCTCGCGCCGGTCTGACTACTGAACGTAATCCTCCGGCTTGGGCGCTGCGAATCCGCGTGGCGGGCCGCAACGGCGGTCGGGAATCGGCCTCCTTGCTGTCCTGTCCACCCCCTGAAGGGAGCAGCGGTGCCCCATCTGCGTCTGTCCCGTGGTCGACGCAACGCCGCGTTGCTGTTGTCCACAACGCTTGTCGCGTCCATGACCACGTTGTCCACGAATCCGGCTTGGGCTGATCCTGAAAAGGCTGGCCCGGCTAACCCGATTTTCCTGACCGGCCCCAACGAGGGTGCGCCGAACGAGATCGCCGCCAGCTACCTGCGGGCGCATCCGGCCGACTACGGTGTGCGTGCCATGGACCTGTCGGACCTGGCAGTGGCCTCCAGCTACACCGACCGCCACAACGGGGTGACGCACGTCAACCTGGCGCAGCGGTACAAGAACCTGGAGGTCTTCGACGCGACCGCGACGGTCAACATCGCCCGTGACGGCAGTGTCATCTTCGTCGGTGACACCCTGCTCTCCGGCCTGTCGGACAACAAGGCTTCCGGCGATGCATCGCTGGATGCGGTGGACGCAGTGCATGCGGCCGCAGACGCTCTCGACCTGGCCGATCCGGAGAACCCGCGGGTGATGAGCCGCAGCGGCGGCGCGGCCCAGCGCACCGTCGTATCCGGCAGCGGCATCTCCGATCAGCCGATTCCAGCGAAACTGGGCTGGCAACAGACCGACGACGGACTCCGCCTGGCCTGGCAATTGGTGATCGACGACTCCTCCGACACCCACCTGTGGAACGCCACAATCGACGCCGAGACCGGCAAGCTGCTCAACGCCGACGACTGGACCACCCACGAGGATGTCAAAGAGGTCGCGAGCAACCTGGACCGCAGCGCGCCAGACCGATCGACGACGCTGAACAGCGCCGCCTTCGGCTCACGCAACCCGGTCCAGGATGGGTCGAGCTACCAGGTCTTCGCCGGGCCGGCCGAGAGCCCGAACGACGGGCCGCGCACCCTGGTGACCAACCCGGCTGACGGGACCGCCTCGCCGCACGGCTGGCACGACACGAACGGCGCCTCCGGCGCCGAGCACACCACTACCCAGGGCAACAACGTCCACGCCTACCAGGACCAGGACAACAACAACGCGGCCGACTCCGGCAGCAGCCCGGACGGCGGGGCGAACCTTACCTTCAACTTCCCGCTCAACCTGGACGAGCACGCGCAGAACTACCGGGACGCCGCGAGCGCCAACCTCTTCTACTGGAACAACGTCATCCACGACGTCACCTACCAGTACGGCTTCGATGAGGTGTCGGGGAACTTCCAGGCGAACAACTACGGGCGCGGCGGAAACGGCGGCGACTACGTCCGTGCCGAGGCGGCCGACGGTGGCGGCACCAACAACGCGAACTTCTCCACCCCCGCGGTCGACGGTGGCACCCCGCGAATGCAGATGTACCTCTGGCCGGGCACCCAGTTCGGCAGCCCGAACCAGGTCGTCGTGGACGGCGTAGGCTCGTTCGACGCGTCCTGGTCGCGGTTCTCTCCGGCGCCCTCGGTGGCTGGCCTGCCCGGTCACCGGTTCGTGTACGCCGGCACAGGCTGCACCACGGCGGCGTACCCCGGCACCTTGCCGGCCAGCGCCTGGGTCAGCGTGGTCGACGGCGGTACCACCGCCTGCACCTACCTTCAGCGGGCCCAGGTCGCCCAGTCCGTCGGCGCCAAGGCGGTGGTGATCGCCCACAACGCCAGCGGCAGCGCGCCGGTGCTGACCGGATCAATGACGACCGCGCCGGTCACCATCCCGGCGGTCGCCGTGACCCAGGCCGACGGGAACGCCATCAGGGCTGCCATCATCGCGGGCGATGTCACCGGTTCGGTGCGCAAGCACCCGAACCACCCGGGCATCCGGGACGGTGACTTCGACGCCGGCGTGATCATCCACGAGTACACCCACGGCATCTCCAACCGGCTGACCGGTGGCCCGACGGTCAACTGCCTGACCGGCAACGAGCAGATGGGCGAGGGCTGGAGCGACTTCGTCGCGCTCACCATGCTGCTCGACCCGAAGTTCGACACCGCCGACGGCCAGCGCGGCATGGGACCGTACGTGCTCTTCCAGGACGACCGGCACGGCGGCGGCATCCGGCCGCGACCGTACTCGCGGAACATGGAGATCCAGCCGTTCACCTACGACAGCATCAAGACCGGTGGCTGGCTGAACGGCACCTCCCTGGCCGCGCCGCACGGCATCGGCCACGGCTGGGCCTCCGTGCTGTGGGACATGACCTGGAACCTGATCGACCGGCACGGTTTCAACCCGAACGTCTACGACCCGTGGAACACCGGCGGCAACAATCTGGCTCTGCAGTTGGTCATCGACGGGCTGAAGATGCAGGGCTGTGCCCCCGGCTTCGTCACCGCCCGCAACGCGATCATCGCCTCGGATGCCGCCCTGACCGGTGGTGAGAACGCCTGCATCATCTGGGGTTCGTTCGCCCGCCGCGGTGTCGGCTACAGCGCCGTGCAGGGCACGACCGCCCGTGACGACAACAGCGAGGCGTTCGACACCCACCCGTCCTGCCGTGGGGACTTCATCGGCCGGGCCGCGCAGCCCGCGCTCAACACCGTCATCGCCGGTGACGCCGCGCCGATGAAGTTCAAGCTCGAGACCAACCGTGGCCTGAACATCCTCGCCAGTGGCTCGCCGTACTCCCGGCTGGTCGACTGCGACACCCTCAAGACCGTCAACCCGGACGGGTCGATCACTCCTCGGCCCACCCCGGTCGCTGCTCGCAACCCTGGCGGGTCGCACATGTCGGTCAACGCCAACGGCCAGTACAACTACCCGTGGAAGACCGACGAGGCCTGGGCCGGCACCTGCCGCGAGTTCGTCCTCACCCTCGACAACGGATTCCAGCACCGTGCCTACTTCAAGTTCACCAACTAACTGACCGGTACACCGGCACCAACCGCGGCTGAAGGGAGCGCCCCGATCACGGAACGCTCGGCGTGGCCGGACATGAGGGCTCCACCATCAATACGGATTCTCGCCGACTGATGCCCAGTTTCACATGGGCTGGCCGTTACCTGGCGGTCGATTGACTCGGTGATCAATGCAGGGGTGGCACCTCGGCCGGCGGTGGGGGCTGCCGGCCACGCAAACGGGGCCGGCACGAGACAGTGCCGGCCCCGTTCACCAGCTTCCTCTGGTGACGCCCGCCCTGCTCAACTGCTGCGTGATGAAGCTACGGCATCGTCTGACAGCAGCGGGAGGGCGCTGGTGACAGCAGGACCCGGCGGACGCCTCCCCTGGCGTTGGTGACCGTCAGCGCGGCAGCCGCTTCAGCAGTCCAGAGGCTGACCGCTCGAGGTCATCTCGCCTCACGAGGGCGGATCGGCGAAATCAGCCGGATTGAGATTGAGCGTCGCGAGTATGCCTGAGTGCTGGGCGGTGTCGATGCGGTCCGGCAACTCTCGGTCGACCCAATCGGCCCGGCTGTGTTGGCCGCGGTGGCGCAGGGCCTCAAGGACCTTACCCTTATCGATCTTCATCGTCTGTATCGGCTCTCTTCGCGCACAATGAATCTGGATGCTCTCGGACTCGTCAAACGGCCGCGCAGAGGCGAGCCGTCGGCCGGACGCCCTGCTGAGCAGCACAGGCTGGAGACATGCTGAACGTCAGTGCGGTGCGTCTATTTCGTCGGCGGTAGAGTGCCGGCCGCGCGAAACCCGATTGTCACGATCGGTCTTCGGGGCGTCCAGCCACAACATACCCACGGGCCTGCCCGTGAACCTTTTGCACACCGCTGCCAGGAGAGTTGTCCCGGTGCATCACGGCCGCGGCCGCGTGGCCCGGCCCCGCCGGTCGTCCACCTGATCGGCGTCGTGGCTTGAGCACGCTCGTCAGGTGAAGCTGCGCGTCTTCCGGAGCGCTGCTCACCGGCACCTTGTAGGTCGCCACCCGCTCCAGCCAGTCATGGGGCACGTGGCCCCGGTCCGGATCGCCGACGAGGACCCGACCGCCCTTCGCCGCGACACGGGAAAGGAACGGCAGCATCCGGGCCGCCACCGACGGGTGGTAGAGCGCGTCACCGGTCAACACCACATCCGCGCCGTCACCGTCGCAGTCAAGCAAGTCGCTCGACGACAGGGTCAGGTCGACGCCGTTGGCGTGGGCGTTGGCACTGATTGCCGCGATCGAGTACGGGTCGATGTCGTTGGCGGTGACACCGGCGGCGCCCGCCATCGCCGCGGCGATGGCGACCAGTCCGGAGCCGGAGGCGACGTCGAGGACATGCCGGCCGGCCACCGTGTCCGGGTGATCCAGGATGTAACGCGCGAGAGCCTGCCCGCCGGTCCAGGCCGACGCCCAGAACGGCGGCGGGAGGACGTGCCCCGCCTCGGCTTCGAGCCGGGCCCAGAGGACGATCGCGTCCTCGGCCATGACCAGTCGCACCTCCGGCACCAGCGGCACCGGCGCCAGCCGGAGCCGATCGATGCTGGCTGTCCCGGTCACCCACTCGGGAGCGGACAGCGCGTACAACACCAACGGTTCGAGGCCGGGCACCGTGGCGTCGGAACGAACCATTATTCGCCGGTCCGTGGTCTCAGCCGCCGCCGTGGCGACGGCCGAGGCCTCGCCGCCACGGCTCCGCGGAGTCAACGTCAGACCAGACGGATGTTGGCGGCCTGAAGCCCCTTCTGGCCCTGCTCGACGTCAAACTCGACTCGCTGATTCTCGTCCAAGCTGCGGAATCCGCTCGACGAGATGGCCGAGAAGTGGGCGAAGACGTCAGCGCCGCCGTCATCCTGCGTGATGAAGCCGAAACCCTTGTCCGCGTTGAACCACTTGACTGTACCGAATGCCATGTCTTCTCCTCTGAGTAACTGAAAGGGCCACTTACGGCCCCGGTTGTCGCCGCCGCTCGTCCGGAAGAGCCGGTAAAACAAAAGCGCCTCGCGGGTTGGATACCCACCAGGCGCTGGCAAAGTATGCGACAAACCAAGCTTGCAATCCGCTCACGCTAGCACGGCGCGTCGCCCGCGGTGTCTTGGCTGTCAGCGTTTGGCGCCACGGCACGCGTCACCCACGCCGTACACCGTGGTCATTTGGGGTTAGGATCGGGCGGGCCGGCCGAGCGAAACGGGTCCGGCGCTGCCCCGGCGAGCGGCCGGATCCGCCCCGCTCATCTTCTGCACCCCGACTTGCATCTGTGAGCGGGTGAGTAGCGCGTTGACGCTCAAACTTTGGAGGAACTGTTGACTGATGTGACCACGCCTGACTCAAGTCCCTTCCGTGAAGCACCGCAAGCAAATGTGCCTTTCGACCACGCGCCTGCCGTCGACGTGAGTTCGGCTGCGATGACTCGGCTGCGCACCCCGTTCGATGCCGAGGGTGACGCCGATCGGCAGGGCGTTCCCGTGCCCACCCGTCCTCACCACTAACGACGGCTACACCCGGTACAGCGCGGCGGTCAGCGCCAGGAACACCGGGGCGAAGAGCCCGAACCCGACCACCAGGCCCCGGACGCGTTCGGGTCACCGTTGACGGTCATCACTACCGCCATCGCCGCTACGCAGAGGGCAAGGCAGCCGGTGAGCAGCGCGTACCGCCGCCGCCAGCCGCGTCACGCCAGCCATGCGCTCCGGACTCACGGCTCATGTCGTCGTGGATCAGGGTGGCGAGCTCGGCGCGGCTGCTGGTGCCGAGTTTGGCGGCGGCTCGGTAGAGATGGCCCTCGACGGTCCTGACGGAGACCACCAGTCGAGCGGCGATCTCCCGGTTGGTCATGCCGTGGGCCGCCATCGTGACGATCTCGCGTTCCCGGGTGGTGAGCGGCAGTGGCCGGGCCGCGGCGACCAGCGCGGGAGTGCGGGCGCCGTCGCACAGCTGCGCGAGCCGGTGGGCGCGGGCGGCGGCAGCCTTGGCCGGGCTGGTCTGGTCGTGCCGGGTGTAGGCGGCCGCCGCCTGTGCGGCGCTGTCGGCGGCGGCCAGCAGATCGCCGAGTTGTTCGAGGTGGGCCGAGGCGGCGAGGAGAGCGTCACCGTCGTGGGCGGCGAGCGCGGCGGCCTGCGCCGCAGCGGCCGACGCCCGGGGGCCGCCCACGCGGGTGGCCAGGTCGGCGAGCCGGTCGGCGACCGAGCCGTCACCGAGGCAGACCGCGGTGTGCAGGGCCAGGACCTCGTGTGCGAGCTGTCCCCGGGACGCGGCGACCTCGGCGGCCTCCTGCGCGAGGGCGACCGCCTCGCTCACCGCGCCCTCGGCGGCGGCAACCCACGCTCTGGTCAGCAGCATCTCCGGTTGCAGAACCAGCAGTGCAGGATGCTGCTGTGCCTCCAACTCTTCGAGGGAGCGTCGGGCAGCGACGCGGTCACCGGAAACCGCCAACCCCCGGGTGGCCGACAGTAGGCAGAAATACAGGAACCCCGCGGCGTTACCGGCCCCTTCCAGGCCAGCACGGGCTTCGCGCAGCAACCGCAGAGCTGTGGCCACCTGACCCCGGGCAAGTTCCGCCTCGGCCAGGAGGATGTTGGTGAGCTCGACGGCGAACGCGACACCCTTGGTCGTCTCCCGACACTCCCGTGCGACAGCGTGCGCCTCGTGCAGGCAACCAGCCAAGCGCAGCCCGTGCACCTGCCATCCGGCCATGGGGACACACAGGAACGCCAGCTCGGGCGATCGGGCAGCGGCTATCCGGCCGCTCGCGGCAGCCGGGCCGAGCTCATCGACGCGTCCCAGTGCGGCGAGCGCGGCAACGAGCCCGCAGCTCGCGAGTGTTACCGACTCGTCGGGAAGCCCCGGCCAGGCGAGCGCCGTGGCCCCGGCCTGTGCTGCGCGTGCCGGGTGGCCCAGGCCGGCCTCCAGGTACGCCCGTACCGCGATCAGTTGCAGCCGGGCGGGATCCTCGCGGACCCGGTCCTCGGCCGCGTCAAGGACGGCCGCGGCCTCCGCCGGCCGCTCAGCCAGCCACATCAGGTAATGAACCTGTGCCACGGTTGCCCGGACCCGCTCGGTGTCGGTGCCGGCCAGCGCCGCGAGCGCCGCCAACTCGACCTCGACCTCCGAGTAGCGGCACAGCCCGTTCAGGGCCGCGACGACGGTCATCTGCGCCTGGAAACCACCGCCCGCCGCCACCGCGGCCCGGCCGATCCGCTCGGCCAGCGGCAGGTCGAACAGCTGGACGGCGTACCCGGCGGCCGCGGTGAGCAGCGCTGGGTCGGGTTCGAGGTCGGAGTCGAGGCTGAGCACGGCACGGCGCAACATGTCGTCCGAGCTTCCCCTGCCGGTACGGGCCAACGCGGTCGCGATCCGACCACGCAGTCGGCGGCCCCGCAGCGTGCCGATGCCCGCGCGCCGTACCTCGCCGTAGAGCGGGTGCGCCAGCCGGGTCCGCAGCCCCTGGCCATCCCGTTCCACGCTCACCAATCCGCGCGCCTCGGCCTCCTCCACGGCTGCCGCAGCGGTCACCTGCACCAACAGGCCGGCGTCCAGGGGCTCGCCGAGGGCGAGCACGTCCACCACGTCCCGCACCCGCTTGGACAGCCGGCCCATCCGGGCCTCCACCAGCTCCGCCAGCCCCGGGGTGAGCGCGACATCGCCCGACCAGCGCCACACCCCGCCGACCGCGCGCAGCCGGCCGGCTTCGAGCTCTCCGCTGACCAGGTGCCGTAGGAAGAGTGCGTTACCTCTGGTCAGCGCCGACATACGTGCCACGCTGCCGCTGTCCACCTGGCCGCCCAGCACCGCGTTCAGCAACGCCCCAGTGTCCGGCTCCGACAACGCCGGGACATCCAGCCGTGTCAGATATCCGTCCTTCCACAGGGCGCTCACCGCGTCCGCGACCGGCTCGCCGGTGCGCACCGTGGCGACCAGGGTGACCGCCTTGTGCAGCGCCAGCTGCTGCACCAGCAGCGCCGACAGATCGTCAAGGAGGTGCGCGTCATCCACTCCCACCACGACGTCGCCGCCACCTGCCCCAGCGAGCACAGAGTCGACGCCCTGGCGCAGTAGCTGGGCGGGGTTCTCACCGACGGTGGTGAGCAGTCCCGCGAACGCGCCCAACGGCAAGGCGCGCGCCGACGCGGTGGCGACCACCCATCGGGTCGCCACTCTCTGCTCGGCCGCCCTGGCCAGCGCTTCTCGAGCCAACCGGGTTTTGCCCACCCCGGCCGCCCCGGCCAGCACCACGCCTTTCACCCCGCCGGGCCGCCGGATCGCCTGGTCGATCGACCGGAGCTCTTCGACGCGGCCGGTCAACGGCCACCTCTGGCCTGCGTCCGGACCGTACAAGCCACACCTTGACCTTCCCCGAGCCGTGCAGCTGATCGGGCGGCTCGCCCGCATGCTGTGGCCGTTACCTCTCAGTGCACTCTAGTGAGCACACGATCGGTAGTCTCGCCTTGCGGTGAGACGGTCCCGGTCTGACCCGCGGTGGCGGTGCCGGGTTCACGCTTCACTGCCACCTGCCCGCGTACGCGGGTCTTCTGGTCGGCTCCACGTG
>NZ_MUYZ01000192.1:0-13293 GCF_003013775.1 Micromonospora sp. MH33 | reverse complement strand
TGGCGGCGGCCGAGACCCCGGCCGACCCGGGCGCCGCACCGGGGTCGCCGGCCCGGCGTCGCGCGGGCATGGTCGCGGCCTGGCGCACGGTACGTGACCGGCCCGCCGCCCGCCTGGGCATCGCCGCGGTGGCCATGGGCCACCTCGTGATGGTCGCCGTGATGTCGATGACCCCGGTACGCCTCGGCGAGTCGCACTCCGACGCGGACGTGCTGCGGGTGGTCGGCATCGTGCTGAGCCTGCACATCGCCGGCATGTACGCGTTCTCCCCGCTGGTCGGCTGGCTCACCGACCGGCTGGGCCGGCGTCCGGTGATCCTCGGCGGGGTGGCCCTGCTGCTGGCCGCCTGCGCGGTCGCCGGCACCGCCGGGCACCACACGCCGCTGCTGTCGGTGGGTCTGGCCCTGCTCGGGCTGGGCTGGTCGGGCACCATGGTGGCCGGCTCGACGCTGCTGTCCGAGTCGGTGCCCACCGCCGACCGGCCCGGCGTGCAGGGCCTGTCCGACCTGGTCATGGGGCTGGCCGGGGCGGGCGCGGCGGCGGCGAGCGGGTTTGTCATGCGGGCCGTGGGTTATCCGACCCTGACCCTGCTGGCGGCGATCGCGGTGGTGCCGCTGGTGGCGCTAGCGTTGCGTCCGGCGCCGGTCGGGGCGCCGGAGGAACTCCGGCGGCCCGCGGACGAGGTGCCCGGCAAGCTCCGGCGTCCGTCGGACGGCGTGCCCGACAAGGAGGAGTGACACGTGCGGCTGACCGACTTCTGGGCGCGGCTGGAGGAGGCGTTCGGGCCGGGTTACGCGGCCAGCATCGCCAGCGACCAGGTGCTGTCCCAGCTCGGCGGGCGGACCATCGAGCAGGCCCTCGCGGGGGGTGAGGAGACGCACGTGGTGTGGCGCGCGGTGGTCGCCGCGTATCCCGACCGGGTACCCGCGCGACTACGTTGAGCAGCCTTTTCCCCGGTTCCGCGTGTCGCTTGTCGAGTCGTACACCTGTTCGGCTATTGTCCACAGCGGGGTGCTCGTCCACAGCTCGCGGCCCGTCGGCTGGTTTTCTGTCGGACCCAGCGCCTAGCGTGTCCGCGTGACGCGAAGCTCAGCAAAGACGCCGGCGAAGGCAGGGGTGGCAACGATGGCGGCAGGGCCCGACCGGGAGAAGGCACTCGACCTTGCTCTCGCTCAGATCGACAAGCAGTTCGGCAAGGGTTCGGTGATGCGGCTGGGGGAGCGGCCCGTCGTCCAGACGGCGGTCATCCCGACCGGCTCCATCGCGCTCGACGTGGCGCTCGGCGTGGGCGGCCTGCCGCGCGGCCGGGTCGTCGAGATCTACGGCCCCGAGTCCAGCGGTAAGACCACGGTGGCCCTGCACGCGGTGGCCAACGCGCAGCGGGCCGGCGGCATCGCCGCCTTCATCGACGCCGAGCACGCGCTCGACCCGGACTACGCGAAGGCCCTCGGCGTCGACACCGACGCCCTGCTGGTCTCCCAGCCGGACACCGGCGAGCAGGCGCTGGAGATCGTCGACATGCTGGTCCGCTCCGGCGCGATCGACATCATCGTGATCGACTCGGTCGCGGCCCTGGTGCCGCGCGCCGAGATCGAGGGCGAGATGGGCGACAGCCACGTGGGTCTGCAGGCCCGGCTGATGAGCCAGGCGCTCCGGAAGATCACCGGCGTGCTCAACAACACCGGCACCACGGCGATCTTCATCAACCAGCTCCGCGAGAAGATCGGCGTGATGTTCGGCAGCCCGGAGACCACGACCGGTGGTCGCGCGCTGAAGTTCTACGCCTCGGTCCGGCTCGACGTGCGCCGCATCGAGAGCCTCAAGGACGGCACCGACGTGGTCGGCAACCGCACCCGCGTCAAGGTCGTGAAGAACAAGGTCGCCGCGCCGTTCAAGCAGGCCGAGTTCGACATCATGTACGGCAAGGGCATCTCCCGCGAGGGCTCGCTGATCGACGTCGGCGTGGAGCAGGCGATCATCCGCAAGTCCGGCGCCTGGTACACCTACGACGGCGACCAGCTCGGCCAGGGCAAGGAGAAGGCCCGCGAGTTCCTCCGGGAGAACCCGGACGTGGCGGCCGAGATCGAGAAGAAGATCCTGGAGAAGCTCGGCGTCGGCACCGGCGCGGGCGACGCCGCCGGCGGCCCGGAGCTGCCGCCGGTCGACTTCTGATCCGCTGACCCGTGGCAGGACGACGCGCCCGTGCGGGGCGGGGCTGGGACGCCAGTCCGCCCCGGACGGGTGACGCCACCACTCCACCCCGGCCGCGCCGCGGTCGCCGGGGCCGGGCCGAGGAGCCCGATGCCGAGGCGACCCCCGCGCCGCCCCGCGACGAGGCCGAGCTGGCCCGGGAGATCTGCCTCCGGCAGCTCGCGGTCCGGCCGCGTACCCGCGCCGAGCTGGCCGGGGCCCTGGCGAAGCGGGGCATCTCCGAGGAGGTCGCCGACCAGGTCCTCGACCGCTACGACGAGGTCGGCATCGTGGACGATGCCGCCTTCGCCCGGGCCTGGGTGAGCAGCCGGCACACCGGTCGCGGCCTGTCCCGCCGGGCGCTCGCCAACGAGCTGCGCCAGCGCGGCGTCGACGGCGAGGTGGCCGGCGAGGCCCTCGACGAGATCGACGAGGAGACCGAGGCGGAGACCGCCCGGGCCCTGGTGGAACGGAAGCTGCGCTCGGCCCGGGGCGAGCCCGACGCGGTGTTCCGTCGCCTGGTCGGCATGCTGGCCCGCAAGGGCTACCCGGCCGGCGTGGCCATCCGGGCGGTCAAGGACGCGCTGGCCGCGCAGAGCGCCGAGGCGGCCGAGTTCGCCGAACACATCGACGCCGACGCCCTCGCCGACGCCGAGAACGACCTCGACCCGGCCTCCCGCCCCCTCGACTGACCCCGGACCGCACGCTGATGACCATGAAGTTGTTGCCCCGACACGCCGACGCCCTGGGCAACAACTTCATGATCGACCCCTGGGGAGGTGTGCGGCCGTGTTGAAGGCGTGTCTCAACGGTGGGCGGCGGAGAGCCGAGCATCCCGCCGTGCCGGTTGCACCGGAGGAGTTGGCGGCCGAGGCGGTTCGGTGTGCGGCGGCCGGGGTGGCGGCGGTGCACGTGCACCCGCGCGACGCCGGCGGCGCCGAGTCCCTCGACCCGGCCGTGATCGCCGCGGCGGTCACCGCGATCCGGGCCGCCCGGCCCGGCCTGCCCGTCGGGGTGAGCACCGGCGCCTGGATCGCCCGCGAGCCCGCCGACCGGGTCGCCGCCGTACGCGCCTGGCCGGTGCTGCCCGACTTCGCCTCGGTCAACGCCCACGAGCCCGGTGCGGAGGCCGTCGCGGCCGCCCTGCACGAGCGGGGCGTCATGGTCGAGGCCGGCCTCTGGACGGTGGCGGCGGTCGACGCCTGGCGCCGCTGGCCGGTGCCGACCGGGCGGGTACTCGTCGAGTGCCTGGCCGAACAGGTCGACGTGGCCCTCGCCGACGCCGCTGGCATCCTCGCCGCCCTGCCCACCGACGGCCCGCCGGTGCTGCTGCACGGCGAGGGCCCGGCGACGTGGCCGGTGCTCGCCGAGGCGGTACGCCGTGGCCTGGACACCCGGATCGGCCTGGAGGACACCCTGCTTCTGCCGGACGGCACCGTCGCCCCGGACAACCTGGCGCTGGTGACCACGGCCCGCGCCCTCGGTGCCCGCTGAGCGTTCACGCCATCGGCTTCCCCGGGCTGCCTGAGAGGAGCCCGGGCGCCGGAGGGCGAGCCGCGTGAAACGCGAGTCACCTTGCGGAAAGTTGCCGCCCTGCCGAAGTCGGCGACGGGCCACCCCGGGTGGCGGCCGGGGACGGTCGCGTCGCGGCTCTGAGCAGGTCGGGAACGTGACCGGGGCGGCCGGGACGGGGGAAGTTTGTCCGGCCGTGTCCGGCATCTGGACAGCTCTGCGTGACGCCGTAACTTCTCTCCGTCCGGGTGGTTTGATCATGAGTTCTTGACCGAACGGCCCCCGGAGACCTAGCCTCGCCATACAGGCTCACATTGCCCGACCAGCGCAGGCTAAGCGCACAACATAGATCGCGTAACAGAACAGCATCACTTTGGCCAGCTTCACCGGCCCTTGACGGCAAGTTCCGGACGGCCGGTCCGGAGCCGACCGACAACTGAACCGGCCGCCGGCGATGCCCTCGCGTGGGCACCGTCGACGGAAAGCTACCCACAGCCAGCCGCTCCGGTCGGGCGTCCAGAGTCGCAGGTGCGTGCCCATCCGCACGCCGCCTGCGGCGCCGACGTTCAGGGGAGGCGGCCATGGCGGGGCGGCACAGGTTCACCGGCGGTCTTCCAGGCGCTGCCGGCCGCTCCTCGCCGGGCGGCTGCCCCGACCGGGCCGCCGTGGGCGCGCACCGGCTCGGAGCGGCCGCATGAGCGCCTTCGACGTCGTCATCCTCGCAGTCGTGCTGCTGCTCGTCGTCGTGGTGGTCGGCGCCGTCCTGTTCGGCGTGCGTACCCTGCGGCGGCTCAGCCTCGCGCCGGCCCCGGAGGATCCGGCCTTCATCGCCGAGAAGGACCGCCAGGAGCAGTCCCTCGCGGCCCTGCGCAACGCCGCCGACGAGGCGAACAGCACCATCGACGTGGCGAAGTCGGCCGCCGCCGCGGCCCGCGCCGAGGCGGCCGCCGCCAAGGCCGAGGCGAAGGCGGCCCGGGCCGAGGCGCGGCGGGTGCTCGACGACGCCCGGGCCGAGGCCGACACGGTGCTGGAGCGGGCGCACAACCAGGCCGAGGCGGACGCCGAGCAGCTTCGCGCCACGGCCCGGCGCAGCGGCGAGCGGGAGGTGGCGGTGCTCGCCGCGACCACCCGGGAGCAGGCCGCCGAGGTCGAGCGGCGCGCGGCCCGGATGGACGAGCGGGAGCGGTTGCACACCGAGGAGGTGGAGCGGCTCGCCGAGCGGGAGCGGCAGCTCACCGCCGCCAGCGCCGCGCTGGCCGCCCGGGAGGCCGCCCTGGTGGAGCGGGAGCAGGCGCTCGCCGAGGCGGAGGAGCAGCGCCGTCGCGAGCTGGAACGGGTGGCCGGGCTGACCGCCGACACGGCCCGGGCCGAGCTGGTCGAGTCGATCGAGGGGCAGGCCAAGCGGGAGGCCGCGCTGCTGATCCGGGAGATCGAGGCCGACGCGCGGGGCACCGCCGAGCAGCGCGCCCGGCACATCGTCGTCGACGCCATCCAGCGGGTGGCCAGCGAGCAGACCGCGGAGAGCGTCGTCAGCGTCCTGCACCTGCCCGGGGACGAGATGAAGGGGCGGATCATCGGCCGGGAGGGGCGCAACATCCGCGCCTTCGAGTCGGTCACCGGAGTCAACCTGATCATCGACGACACCCCCGAGGCGGTCCTGCTCTCCTGCTTCGACCCGGTGCGCCGCGAGGTGGGCCGGCTCACCCTGGAGAAGCTGGTGCTGGACGGCCGGATCCACCCGCACCGGATCGAGGAGGTCTACGACCTGGCCCGGCACGAGGTGGAGGAGCTCTGCCACCGGGCCGCCGAGGACGCCCTGGTCGAGGTCGGCATCACCGAGATCCACCCGGAGCTGGTCACCCTGCTGGGCCGGCTGCGCTACCGGACGTCGTACGGGCAGAACGTGCTCAAGCACCTGGTGGAGACCGCGCACATCGCCGGGATCATGGCCGCCGAGCTGCGGCTGGACGTGCCCACCATCAAGCGCTGTGCCTTCCTGCACGACATCGGCAAGGCGCTCACCCACGAGGTGGAGGGCAGCCACGCCATCATCGGCGCCGACCTGGCCCGCAGGTACGGGGAGAGCGAGGACGTCGTGCACGCCATCGAGGCGCACCACAACGAGGTGCCGCCGCAGACCATCGAGGCGGTGCTCACCCAGGCCTCGGACGCCTGTTCGGGCGGGCGGCCGGGAGCACGGCGGGAGAGCCTGGAGGCGTACGTCAAGCGGCTGGAGCGGATCGAGGAGATCGCGGCCGGCAAGCTCGGCGTGGAGAAGGTCTTCGCCATGCAGGCGGGCCGGGAGATCCGGGTGATGGTCAAGCCGGATGACGTGGACGACATCGGCGCGGCGGTGCTGGCCCGCGACGTGGCCAAGCAGATCGAGGAGGAGCTGACCTACCCCGGTCAGATCCGGGTGACCGTGGTCCGCGAGTCCCGGGTCACCGAGATCGCCCGCTGACCGCGACGGCGAGAGCGACGAAGGGCCGGCCCGGATCACCGGGCCGGCCCTTCGCGACGGGCGGGCGGATCAGCCCTGCGGCTCGGCCACCGTGGCGCCGCCGGCCGGGGTCGAGTCCGGCGCCGCGGCCTGCTTCGGGATCCGGAAGGCCCGCCGCCGGGTACGCCGGTCCAGCCAGTTCGCCAGCGTGGTCAGCAGCGAGTTGATCACGATGTAGATGGCGGCCACCACGATGGCGGCGGCGACCACGTTGCCCCGGTTGGCCGAGAGGTCGTTGACGCCCCGCTGGAGCAGCTCGGGGAAGGCCACAATGTAGCCGAGCGCGGTGTCCTTGAGCAGCACGACGAGCTGGCTGACGATCACCGGCAGCATGGCCCGCGCGGCCTGCGGCACCAGGATCAGCCGCATCACCTGGTTCTTCCGCATGCCCACGGCGTACGCGGCCTCGGACTGCCCGCCGGGTAGCGAGCGGATACCGGCGCGGAACGCCTCGGCCAGCACCGACCCGTTGTAGAGGGTCAGGCCGACGACCACGGCCCAGAACGCCGGGACCGGCCCCTGGATGAGGAACGGCACACCGTAGAAGATGAAGAAGATCATGAGGAGCAGCGGGACGGCGCGGAAGAACTCCACCACCACGCCGGCCGGGACCCGGACCCACCGGTGGTCGGAGAGCCGCCCGACCGCGAACAGGATGCCGAAGGCCAGCGACAGCACCATGCCGGTCGCCGCGGCGAGCAGGGTCTGCCGCAGGCCGGGCAGGATGAACTGGGTCCAGGTCGGTGCCTCGGCGAACGGCTTCCAGAGGCCGCCCTCCCACTGCCCGGCCTGGTCGAACTTGGCGTAGACCCACCACAGCAGCGCGGCCAGGCCGACGCCGAAGACGACGCTGAGCACCGCGTTGCGGACGCGCGCCCGCGGCCCGGGGTGGTCGTAGAGAACGGTGGTGGTGCTCATCAGCGCTTCACCGCCAGTCGGTTTGCCAGCCAGCCGAAGAAGTAGCCGGTCGGGACGAGGATCGCGGCGAAGGTGCCGGCGAACACCAGGAAGATCGGGATCACCGCGTCGCCGTTGTCGTTGATCAGCTGCTTCATGACGCTGGACGCCTCGATCAGGCCGATGGTGCCGACGATCGTGGCGTTCTTGCACAGCGCGATGAGCACGCTGCCCAGCGGGGCCACCACGGCCCGCCCGGCCTGCGGCAGGATCACGATCCGCAGGGTCTGGAAGAAGGTCAGCCCGATCGCGCGGGCCGCCTCCGCCTGACCGGCCGGCACGGTGTTGACGCCGGAGCGGACCGCCTCGCAGACGAACGCGGCGGTGTAGACCGACAGGCCGACGACCCCGAGCCAGAAGTTGTTCAGGTCGAGGTCCTCGGAGAGGGTCAGCCCGAGCGTCGAGTACAGGCCGAAGTAGCAGAAGAAGATGATCAGCGTCAGCGGCGTGTTGCGGAAGATGTTGACCCAGGCCGCGCCGAAGCCCCGCAGCACCGGCACCGGGGAGACCCGGAACGCGGCGAGGAGCACGCCGAGCACCAGCGCGAGGACCGCCGACGCGCCGGTCAGCTTGAGGATCCAGAGAAAGCCCGACAGGTACGCGTCGAGGTTGGTCGGATCAGCGAATACGTGCATGCGTCGACTCCCGGGGCACGTCGTCGGCGTCGCGACAGGCCGGAGCCGGCACCCCTACGGATGCCGGCCCCGGAACCGGTCAGACGCTGCCGCAGTTGGTCAGCTTGGTGGTGTCCAGCTCGGGCGCGGCCTTGCCGCTCTTGCCCAGGGTGGCGTCCCAGGCGGCCTTGTAGGAGCCGTCCGCGGCGGCGGCCTTGAGGATCTCGTTGACCTTCTCGCAGCCGTCCTTGTCGTCCTTCTTCAGGCCGATGCCGTAGGGCTCGGTGGAGAAGGTCTTGCCGACCACCTTGAACTTGCCGGCGTACTGGGACTGCGCGGCGTAACCGGCGAGGATGATGTCGTCGGTGGTCACCGCGTCGACCTGGCCGCCCTCAAGAGCGGTGATGCACTTCGAGTACGCGTCGAACTGCTGGAGCTTGGCCTTCGGGTAGTCGGTCTGGATCCGCTTGGCCGGGGTGGAACCCTGCGCCGAGCAGACCTTCTTGCCGTCGAGCCCCTCCGGGCCGGTGATCGTGGAGTCGGCCTTCACCAGCAGGTCCTGGCCGGCGATGAAGTACGGCCCGGCGAAGTTGACCTTCTGCTTGCGCTCGTCGTTGATGGTGTAGGTGGCCACCACCAGGTCGACGGTGCCCTGCTGGATGAAGGGCTCGCGGTTGGCCGAGACGGTGGTCTTCCACTCGATGTTGTTCGCGTCCACGCCGAGGCCCTTGGCCACGATCTTGGCGATCTCGATGTCGAAGCCCTCGTACTGGCTGCCGGTCTGGATGCCGAGGCCCGGCTGGTCGGCCTTCACGCCGATGACCAGCTTCTTCTGGCTCTGCGCCTTGCCGATGATGCCCTTGGCCCCGCTGCTGCCGGAGCCGCCGTCCCCGTCGCCGCCGCAGGCGCTCATGCCGAGCGCCAAGGTCGCCGCCGCGGCGACCGCCGCCACGCGCTTCATACGCATACTCTTCTCCTTCTTCGACGGAGCCGCCGGGGGACGGCGGGCTCCACTACGGACGCTCAGTGCGTGAGGATCTTGGAGAGGAAGTCCTTGGCCCGCTCGCTGCGCGGGTTGGCGAAGAACTCCGCCGGCGGCGCGTCCTCGACGAGCTTGCCGTCGGCCATGAAGATCACTCGGTTGGCCGCGTGCCGGGCGAAGCCCATCTCGTGGGTGACCACGACCATGGTCATGCCGTCGCGGGCCAAAGAGGTCATCACCTCCAGCACCTCGCCGACCATCTCCGGGTCGAGCGCGCTGGTGGGCTCGTCGAAGAGCATCGCCTTGGGCTGCATGGCCAGCGCGCGGGCGATCGCCGCCCGCTGCTGCTGGCCGCCGGAGAGCTGCGCCGGGTACTTCTCCGCCTGGTTGGCGATGCCGACCCGGTCGAGCAGGGCCAGGCCGCGCTCACGGGCGGCGGCCGGCTTCTCCCCGCGCACCTTGACCGGGCCGAGGGTGACGTTCTCCAGGATGGTCTTGTGCGCGAAGAGGTTGAACGACTGGAACACCATGCCGACCTCGCTGCGCAGCTTGGCCAGCGCCTTCCCCTCGGCCGGCAGCGGGGTGCCGTCGAAGGTGATGGTGCCCGAGTTGATCGGCTCCAGCCGGTTGATTGTCCGGCAGAGCGTCGACTTGCCGGAGCCGGACGGGCCGATGACCACGACCACCTCGCCCCTGCCGACGGAGAGCGAGACGTCGTCCAGCACGTGCAGCGGGCCGAACCACTTGTTCACCCCGTCCAGCACGATCAGCGGTTCGCCCGTCGTCACGTCGTCCACCGTCCCTGTCGTCCGTACGGAAAGTGGGGTCGCGAGACCCCCGGTTGGGCCACTGTAGGCGGGGTGATGTGGCGGAACGCAACTCGAATGGTCACGGAGCGGTAACACCGGTCACCGCCGTACCCGTGAGTCCGAATTCCGTCACGGAACGGGGCGTCCGAGTGGCGGCCACGACGGTTCGTGGAGATCATGTGGGGATGACAGTGCCGCTCCGGTTGACCGATTACGCCCGCGGCGGTGGCTGCGCCTGCAAGATCCCGCCGGGCGAGCTGGAGACCATGGTCGCCGGGCTCGGTCCGGCCACCGGAGCCGCCGACCTGCTGGTCGGTCTGGAGCACGGCGACGACGCCGCGGTGGTCCGGCTGGACGAGCGCACCGGCCTGGTCAGCACCGCGGACTTCTTCACCCCGGTGGTCGACGACGCGTACGACTGGGGGCGGATCGCCGCCGCCAACGCGCTCTCCGACGTGTACGCCATGGGCGGCACCCCGCTCGTCGCGCTCAACCTGCTCTGCTGGCCCCGCGAGGTGCTGCCCATGGAGTTGGCCCGGGAGGTGCTGCGCGGCGGTCAGGACGTGGCCCGGGAGGCCGGCTGCCACCTGGCCGGCGGGCACAGCGTCGACGACGACGGCCCGAAGTACGGCCTGGCGGTCACCGGGACGGTCCGGCCCGAGGAACTGATCACGCTGGACGCCGGCCGGGCCGGCCTGCCGCTGTCGCTGACCAAGCCGCTCGGCGTCGGCGTGCTGAACACCCGGCACAAGCGGACCGGGGAGCGGTTCCCGGAGGCGGTCGCCTCGATGGCCCGGCTCAACCGGGACGCGGCCCGGGCGGCGGTCGCGGCCGGGATCCGCTGCGGCACCGACGTGACCGGCTTCGGGCTGCTCGGGCACGCCTCGAAGCTGGCCCGGGCCAGCCGGCTCACCGTGGCGATCGACGCGGCCGCGGTGCCCTACCTGCCCGGCGCCCGGCAGGCGCTGCGCGAGGGGTACGTCAGCGGCGGCACCCGGCGCAACCTCGACTGGGTGACCCCGTGGACCGACTTCGGCGGGGTCGAGGAGGGGGAGCGGCTGCTGCTGGCCGACGCGCAGACCTCGGGCGGGCTGCTGGTCGCGGGCGAGATCCCGGGCGGCACGGTGATCGGTGAACTGCTGCCGGCGAGCGAACACCTGATCCGGGTCCGCTGAAAGGCGCGACGGGTGCCACTCCCCGGTGATTCCTGCCGCGAACGCGGCACCATACCCGATAAACTGTCATCTTCCCGCTACTCAGGGCAACGTCGCCCTAGGGAATTTTGCCCGGAATGGTCACAGACCGGTAACTTGCGCCCGGCTGAGGTCATATGCACCCCACCATCGTCAGTAAGGCCCGATCCGGAGGCCGGTGGGACGAGCGCAGCGAGGAGGCGGCATGACCGAGCTGTGGAACTGGAGAATCGACGGCGCGGCGCCCGTGGAGGTCTACCCGGCGTTGGCCGAGGCGCTCGGCCGGGTGGTGATGCCGCTCGCCGTCGCCGACCCGGTCCGACTCCCCGCGTACGCGGTGGTCTGCGACGTGTGGGAGGCGCCCGGGGTGTACGGGACCGTGGTCGACTGTTACGGCGTGCCCGAGCGCCTGCCGGAGCTGCCCAGCATCGCGGCGCTGGCCCGGCTGCTGGACCGCAACTGCCTGATGCGCGACGACACCCTCGACGCCGGGCGGCACCTGCTGGTCGCCCCGGACGGGACGATCCGCCCGGTGCACTTCGACGTGGTCGAGACCGACGACGGCGAGGTCCTCAGCGACCAGCGGCTCTGCACCGTGGCGGATCCCCGCTGCCGGGGCTGGTCGCAGTGCCACCGCTCCCGGTGGGCCCCCGACTCGGTCGCCCCGGCCCTCGCCGCCGCCTGACCGGCGGCGAGGGGCCGGCCCCGGCACAGCAGGCCGAGCACCCAGCCGCCTGACCGGCGGCGAGGGGCTGGCCCCGGCAGGTTCAGCCCCGGGTCGCCGGCTGCTGGCCCCGGACCACGAGCTGGTCCAGGAGCGTGGCGGTGGCCGCCGCCACGGCGTCGACCGCCGAGTCGAACGCGGCGGCGTTGTGCGCCGCGGGGGCGCGGAACCCGGAGATCTTCCGGACGTACTGGAGCGCGGCCGCCCGGACGTCCTCCTCGGTCACCACCGGGACGTACGGCTCACGCAGGGTCTTGATGCTCCGGCACACGGCTCCTCCTCGTTCGGTCCGACCAGCTCCGCCCGGATACGCTGTCCGGGTCATGACTACCGCAGCCGCGGGCAGCCCGCGCACCTACCAGGTGCGCACGTACGGCTGCCAGATGAACGTGCACGACTCCGAGCGCATTTCCGGCCTGCTCGAACAGGCCGGCTACGTGCGTGCCGCCGAGGCCGACGAGCAGCCCGACGTGGTGGTGTTCAACACCTGCGCCGTCCGGGAGAACGCCGACAACCGGCTCTACGGCAACCTGGGTCATCTGCGCCCCGTGAAGGACAAGCACCCGGGGATGCAGATCGCCGTCGGCGGCTGCCTGGCCCAGAAGGACCGCGGCGAGATCGTCCGCAAGGCCCCCTGGGTGGACGTGGTCTTCGGCACGCACAACATCGGCTCGCTGCCGGTGCTGCTGGAGCGGGCCCGGCACAACACCGCCGCCGAGGTGGAGATCCTCGAATCCCTCGACGTCTTCCCGTCCACGCTGCCGACCCGGCGCGAGTCGACGTACGCCGGCTGGGTGTCGATCTCGGTGGGCTGCAACAACACCTGCACGTTCTGCATCGTGCCCTCCCTGCGCGGCAAGGAGAAGGACCGCCGTCCCGGCGACATCCTCTCCGAGGTGCGCGCTCTGGTCGACGAGGGCGTGCTGGAGGTGACCCTGCTCGGGCAGAACGTCAACTCCTACGGCGTCGAGTTCGGCGACCGGTACGCCTTCGGCAAGCTGCTGCGCGCCTGCGGCGACATCGACGGCCTGGAGCGGGTCCGGTTCACCAGCCCGCACCCGAAGGATTTCACCGACGACGTGATCGCCGCGATGGCCGAGACGCCGAACGTCTGCCACTCGCTGCACATGCCGCTCCAGTCCGGCTCCGACGACGTGCTGCGCGCCATGCGCCGGTCGTACCGGTCGGAGAAGTACCTGGGGATCATCGAGAAGGTCCGCGCCGCGATGCCCGACGCGGCGATCACCACCGACATCATCGTCGGCTTCCCCGGCGAGACCGACGCCGACTTCGAGAAGACCCTCGACGTGGTCCGGGAGGCCCGCTTCTCGTCCGCGTTCACCTTCCAGTACTCCAAGCGCCCCGGCACCCCGGCCGCGACCATGGACGGCCAGCTGCCCAAGCAGGTCGTGCAGGAGCGGTACGAGCGGCTGATCGCCACGGTCGAGGAGATCACCTGGGCGGAGAACCGGAAGCTGGTCGGGGAGACCGTCGAGGTGCTGGTCGCGGTCGGCGAGGGACGCAAGGACGAGCGCACCGGCCGGCTGTCCGGCCGGGCCCGGGACGGCCGGCTCGTGCACTTCGACGCCGGGTCGCTGGCCGGGCGGATCCGCCCCGGCGACATCGTGCACACCACGGTCACCTACGCGGCGCCGCACCACCTCAACGCCGACGGTGAGCCGCTGTCGCACCGGCGTACCCGGGCCGGCGACGCGGCCGAGGCGGGGCGCGCCCCGCGTACCCCCGGGGTGCTGCTCGGGCTGCCGACGATCGGCGCGCCGGCCGCGGTGCCCGCCCCCACCGGCGGCTGCG
>NZ_MUYZ01000191.1:0-13336 GCF_003013775.1 Micromonospora sp. MH33 | reverse complement strand
CGGCGCTGCGGAGCGTCGCCACCGCCGTGCCGGCCACCGCGGCGGTCCGGATCCGCGACGACCGGGCGGCGGACCGGACCGTGGACGTCATCGAGGTACGCGGCCGGCTGCGCTGGTGGATCGACCGGAGCGGGCTGCCGCGCCGGCTGGAGCTGCGGACCGGGCGGGGCGTCTGGGTTCAGCTGGACCTCGCGCCCGGGCGGGTGCCGGCGCTGCCCGGCGCCGCGCGCCCGGTCAGGCAGCCGGCGAAACGCCGCTGAGCGGGCTCACGGCCGCCAACCGGTCTGCGCGGCCCACTCCTCGGCCCGCAGGTGCTCCTCGTCGAACCAGGGGTCCTTCAGCGTCCCGTAGGTGGCGCTGTCCGGTGCGGAGGCGGCCAACTCCCGCTTCAGCTGCAGGTACGCGGCCCGCTGCCCCGGGTCGGCGCGCAGATGGTCGCGCATCAGCAGGGCGTAGCGCCAGCCGGGCGAGTCGGCCGCCCGCAGGTGCAGGTGCACCGGGCGGCCCGGGTCGGCGCTGCCGTGCAGCCGCTTCTCCCAGTGGCGGCTGCCGTTCGGGCGGGGGTTGTCCCACCAGTCGCCGGGCAGCCGGGGGAACCCCGCCTCGGCGAGCCGGTCGGCGAGCGGCCCGTCCGCGTCGGCCAGTGACGGCACGGTGAGCTGGATGTCGATGACGTCCTTGGCGGCCAGCCCGGGCACCGCGGTGGAGCCGATGTGGTCGACCCGCAGGTCGGCGCCGGCCGCGTGGCGGATCCGGGCGGCCAGCCGGGCGTACTGCTGGGGCCAGGTCGGGTCGGGCTCGGTGAGCACAACCTGCTCGGGCCGGACCGCCCGGCGTTCGCGGACGTTGCGCTCGTAGGGCCGCAGACGCTCGTGCCAGAGGGTGTCCACGGCGGCGTGCAGGTCGGCCAGGGTGCCGTCGTTGCCGAGCAGGACGTCCGCCGCCGCCTGCCGGCGGGCGTCGTCGGCCTGCGCGGCGATCCGCCGCTCGGCCTCCGCACGGTCCATGCCGCGGTCGCGGGCCAGCCGCTCCAGCCGGGTGGCCACCGCCGCCTGCACCACCAGCACCAGGTGGTACGTGGGCGCGAGCCCCACCTCGACCAGCAGCGGCACGTCGTTGACCACGACGGCGTCGGGGGGCGCCGCGGCGACCAGCGCGGCGGTGCGGGCCCGGACCCGGGGGTGGGTGATCGCCTCCAGCCGGCGGCGGGCGCCCTCGTCGGCGAAGACCACGGCGCCCAGGGCGACCCGGTCCAGCGCCCCGTCGGCGTCGAGGACCCGGTCGGAGAAGGCCGCGACGATCTCGGCGAGGCCCTCGCTGCCCGGGGCGACCACCTCGCGGGCGATCCGGTCCGCGTCGATGATCACCGCGCCGAGCGCGGCCAGCCGGCTGGACACCGCGCTCTTGCCCGATCCGATCCCGCCGGTCAATCCCACCTTCAGCACCGGAACAGTCAACCCGATCACCGTTTCCGGTGCCAACTTCCCCCGGACACGGCGAAGGCCCCGCCCCCGGCGACCCGGTGGTACCGGATCGCGGGGACGGGGCCCGTCGTCGTCAGCGACTGCGCCAGTCTCGGCCTCGCCGAGCTGGAGTCGTCACCGGGTCACTTGCCGCCGGCGAGCTTCTCCCGCAGCGCGGCGAGCGCCTCGTCGGTGGCCAGCGTGCCGGCCGGCTCCTCGGCCTGACGGCTCGGGGCCGAGGTCGTGGTGGTGGTGCCGGTGACGGCCGGAGCCGGGTTGGCAGCGGCCTCGGCGTCGGCGGCCCGGGAGGTCTGCACCTGCTTGGTGTGGGCCTCCCAGCGCTGGCGCGCCTCGGCGTACTGCTGCTCCCAGGTCTCGCGCTGCTTGTCGTAGCCCTCGAGCCACTCACCCGTCTCCGGGTCGAAGCCCTCCGGGTAGATGTAGTTGCCCTGCTCGTCGTAGGTCGCGGCCATGCCGTAGAGGGTCGGGTCGAAGTGCTCCTCGCCCTCGACGAAGCCCTCGTTGGCCTGCTTGAGCGACAGCGAGATCCGGCGCCGCTCCAGGTCGATGTCGATGACCTTGACCATGACCTCGGAGCCGACCTGCACGACCTGCTCCGGGATCTCCACGTGGCGCTCGGCCAGCTCGGAGATGTGGACCAGGCCCTCGATGCCGTCGTCCACCCGGACGAAGGCGCCGAACGGCACGAGCTTGGTGACCTTACCCGGCACGATCTGCTGGATCGCGTGGGTGCGGGCGAACTGCCGCCACGGGTCCTCCTGGGTCGCCTTCAGCGACAGCGAGACCCGCTCGCGGTCCAGGTCGACGTCCAGGACCTCGACCTCGACCTCCTGGCCCACCTCGACGACCTCGGACGGGTGGTCGATGTGCTTCCAGGAGAGCTCGGAGACGTGCACCAGGCCGTCCACGCCGCCCAGGTCGACGAACGCGCCGAAGTTGACGATCGAGGAGACGACGCCCTTGCGGACCTGGCCCTTCTGCAGCTTGTTGAGGAACTCGGTGCGCACCTCGGACTGCGTCTGCTCCAGCCAGGCCCGGCGGGACAGCACCACGTTGTTGCGGTTCTTGTCCAGCTCGATGATCTTGGCCTCGAGCTCGCGACCGACGTACGGCTGCAGGTCACGGACCCGCCGCATCTCGACGAGCGAGGCGGGCAGGAAGCCGCGCAGCCCGATGTCGAGGATGAGACCACCCTTGACGACCTCGATGACCGAGCCGCGGACGACGCCGTCCTCGTCCTTGATCTTCTCGATCGTGCCCCAGGCCCGCTCGTACTGCGCCCGCTTCTTGGAGAGGATCAGACGCCCCTCCTTGTCCTCCTTCTGGAGGACAAGGGCCTCGATGTGGTCACCGACCGAAACGACCTCGGCGGGGTCCACGTCGTGCTTGATCGACAACTCCCGAGAGGGGATGACGCCCTCGGTCTTGTAGCCGATGTCGAGCAGGACCTCGTCCCGATCGACCTTGACGACGGTGCCTTCGACAATGTCGCCGTCGTTGAAGTACTTGATGGTCTCGTCGATCGCGGCGAGGAAAGCCTCCTCGGAACCGAGATCGTCGTGCGTGACCTTGTTGGCGCTCGAGGGGGCCTCGATGCTGCTCGTCATGTGGGCGGTTGCTCCGGTCGGATGGGTTGTCACAGCAGGCGTGGCGTCGCGGTGACCTGTCCGCGCCAGCGGATCCGTCGCCGGGCACACCGAACGATCGCCATCAGAAGATCATTAGTGGCTCCGGTGACCGCGCACCTGCTCCCTGCCGAGGCACACGATCCGCGAGCGCATCGTCTAGCCTACCCGCTGCATTACCACAGCGTGCAAGCCCTCCCGGGTCTCCTCGGGCGCGCCAGCTGCGAAAGCGGAGATTTCGCGCGGTAAGGTGCCACAGCTGTCTCCTCCGTCACATCCGCCCCATCCGCCACGCCCCCGCCCGGAGCGGCCCGCACGCCGCGTACCGTCGTCGAGGGCCTAGCGTGGGCGGGTGGACGACGACAGGGTGACCCGGCGCCGGGTGGGCGCGGCCGAGGTCCGCTGGGCCAACCGGGGCTGGTGGGACACGGACGCCGACGCCTACCAGGCCGAGCACGGCGCGTTCCTGGGCGAGGTGGACTTCGTCTGGTGTCCCGAGGGGCTGCGCGAGGCCGACGCCCGGCTCCTCGGCGAGCTGGCCGGCCGCCGGATCCTGGAACTCGGCTGCGGCGCGGCCGCCGCCGCCCGCTGGCTCGCCACGCAGGGCGCGCGGCCGGTCGCCCTGGACCTGTCCGCCGGCATGTTGCGGCACGCCGCCGAGGCCGCCGCCCGGACCGGCGTACGCGTGCCGCTCGTGCAGGCCGACGCGCTCGCCCTGCCGTTCGCCGACGCGGCCTTCGACACGGTCTGCACGGCGTTCGGCGCGATACCGTTCGTGGACGACTCGGCGGCGGCGATGCGGGAGGTGGCCCGGGTACTGCGCCCCGGCGGCCGGTGGGTCTTCTCGGTCACCCACCCGATGCGCTGGATCTTCCTCGACGACCCGGGCGAGGGCGGGCTCACGGCCGTGCACTCGTACTTCGACCGCTCCCCCTACGTCGAGCAGGACGAGCGCGGGGTGGCCACGTACGTCGAACAGCACCGCACCCTCGGCGACCGGATCCGGGAGCTGGTCGGCGCCGGGTTCCGCCTGGTGGATCTGGTGGAGCCGGAGTGGCCGGCGGGACACGAGGGGATCTGGGGGCAGTGGAGCCCGCTGCGCGGCCGGCTCTTCCCCGGCACCGCCATCTTCGTGTCGGAGAAGCCGGCCGCCGCCTGAGGCGTCGTTTCCGGCCGTCGGCCCCGGGTAACCGCGCGCATGGCCGAGAAGGAGGAGTTCCGCCGGGGCGACCACGTCTCCTGGGCCAGCCACAGCGGCCGGGCGTACGGCGTGGTCAAGGAGAAGCTCATCGACCGGACACACATCCGCGGGCACGCCGTGAACGCCTCGCCGGAGGAGCCGCAGTACCGGATCCGCAACGACGACTCGGGCCGGGACGTCGCCCACCGACCGGAGGTGCTGCGTCATGAGCCGAAGTGACGACCCGCGGCAGACCTACCAGGAGTTCACCGACGCGGTGAACATGAAGCCCACCGAGCTGCAGAAGTGGCTGGAGACCGACGAGTCCAAGCACGTGGGCTGGCGGAAGGGCACCCGGGGCGGCGAGTCGGTGGGCCACGAGTCCGGCCGGAAGATCATCGACCTGCTGCGCCGCAAGCGTGACCAGCTCACCGCCGCCGACTACAAGCACATGCGCAAGGTCGTCGGGTACGTCCGGCGGCACATGGCCCAGCGGCCGAGCGGCGACGTGCGCCGGACCCGGTGGCGGTACTCCCTGATGAACTGGGGCCACGACCCGGTCAAGGAACCGCTGCCGCCGCCGGGTGGGCCGTCCCGCAAGGCCCTGCAGCGGCACGGCGCCCCGCCCAAGGAGCGCCGGGGGCCGGGCCGCTGACGCGGGCACTTGACCCGGCCACCGACGGCAGGGTCGGACGATCGGCGGCAGGAACGACGACCAGCGGCGGACCGTGGTGGTCACCGGCGCGGGCACCGGCATCGGCCGGGCCACCGCCCGCGCCTTCGCGGCCGCCGGCTCCTGATTCTCGTCGTGCCGGTCAGTGGTCGGCGCTGTTCCAGTCGCGGCCCTCGCCCACGGAGACCTCCAGCGGCACGGAGAGCGGGTACGCCTCCCCCATCTCCTTGCGGACCAGCGCCTCCAGGGTCTCCCGCTCGCCGGGGGCGACCTCGAAGACCAGCTCGTCGTGCACCTGGAGCAGCATCCGGGAGCGCAGCCCGGCGTCGCGCAGCGCGGTGTCGACGTGCAGCATGGCGACCTTGATGATGTCGGCCGCGGAGCCCTGGATCGGGGCGTTGAGCGCCATCCGCTCGGCCATCTCCCGGCGCTGCCGGTTGTCGCTGACCAGGTCGGGCAGGTAGCGGCGGCGGCCCAGGATGGTGGAGGTGTAGCCGTCCTGCCGGGCCCGGGCCACCACCTCCTGGAGGTAGTCGCGGACCCCGCCGAAGCCGGCGAAGTAGTTCTCCATCAGCCCGCGGGCCTCCTCGGCGCTGATCCCGAGCTGCTGGGACAGGCCGAACGCGCTCAGCCCGTACGCCAGGCCGTAGTTCATCGCCTTGATCTTGCGCCGCTGGTCGGCGGTGACCTGGTCGACCTCGACGGTGAAGACCGAGGAGGCGGTGGCGGCGTGGAAGTCGTGCCCGGAGTTGAACGCCTCGATCAGCGCGTCGTCGGAGGACAGGTGCGCCATGATCCGCATCTCGATCTGGCTGTAGTCGGCGGTGAGCAGGCACTCGTAGCCCTCGCCGACCACGAAGGCCCGCCGGATCCGCCGCCCCTCCTCGGTGCGGATCGGGATGTTCTGCAGGTTGGGCTCGGTCGAGGAGAGCCGGCCGGTGGCCGCCACCGTCTGGTTGAACGTGGTGTGGATCCGGCCGTCGTCGGAGACCGACTTGAGCAGCCCGTCGACGGTCATCTTGAGCTTGGCGACGTCGCGGTGGCGCAGCAGGTGCGCCAGCACCGGGTGCGGGTTCTGCGCGTAGAGCCACTGCAGCGCGTCGGCGTCGGTGGTGTAGCCGGTCTTGATCTTCTTGGTCTTGGGCAGGCCCAGCTCGCCGAAGAGGATCTCCTGGAGCTGCTTGGGCGAGCCCAGGTTGAACTCCCGGCCGATCTCCGCGTAGGCGCCCTGGGCGGCCGCCTTCACCTCGGCGGCGAAGTGCGCCTCCAGCTCGGAGAGGTATTCGGTGTCGGCGGCGATGCCGGTGCGCTCCATGGTGGCCAGCACCCGCATCAGCGGCAGCTCGACGCCGGCCATCAGCCGGGCGGACTGCTCGCCGTCGCGGGACAGCTCGGCGTCGATCGCGTCGGCCAGGTCGAGGGTGGCCCGGGCCTGGAGCATCAGGTTCTGCTCGGCCGCGCCGTCGTCGCCGAGCCCGTCGAGGGTGAGCTGGCCGCTCTCCGGCGCGTCGACCCGCAGCTCCCGGTGCAGGTAGCGCAGCGCCAGGTCGGTGAGGTCGTAGGAGCGCTGGTCGGGCCGGGCCAGGTAGGCGGCGATCTGGGTGTCGCGGGAGATGCCCTGCAGGTCCCAGCCGTGCGCGGCGAAGGCGAGCACCGCCGGCTTGCTGTCGTGCAGCACCTTGGGGCGGGCCTCGTCGGCGAGCCACCCGGCCAGCGCGACCTCGTCGGCCTCGGCCAGCCGGGCCGGGTCGAACCAGGCGGCCGCGCCGCCCGCGGTGGCCAGCGCCATGCCGGTCACGGCGGCGCTGTGCCGCCGGTTGGGGCCGGTGTCGAGCTTGACCGCCATGCCGACCGGGGCACCGGCCGGGGCGTGCGTGGCCAGCCAGCCGGCGAGCGCGCCGGGCTCGGCGAGCACCTGCCCGGCCAGCTCGAAGCCGGCCTCGGCCTCCGGCTCGACGGCCTCCAGGTACTGGTAGAGCCGGTCGCGCAGGATGCGGAACTGGAGGGTGTCGAAGACCTGGTGCACGGCCTCCCGGTCCCAGCCCTGCCAGCGGGCGTCCTCCGGGCGCACCGGCAGCTCCAGGTCGGTGACCAGGCAGTTGATCTCGTAGTTGCGGATCACGTCGGCGAGCCGCTCGCGCAGGCTGTCGCCGGCCTTGCCCTTGATCTCGTCGGCCCGGGCCACCACGCCCTCGACCCCGTCGTAGAGGTTGATCCACTTGGCGGCGGTCTTCGGGCCGACGCCGGGGACGCCGGGCAGGTTGTCGCTGGTCTCGCCGACCAGGGCGGCCAGGTCGCGGTAGCGGCCCGGGCCGACGCCGTACTTCGCCTCGACCGCGGCCGGGTCCATCCGGGCCAGGTCGGAGACACCCTTGCGCGGGTAGAGCACGGTGACCCGGTCGCCGACGAGCTGGAAGGCGTCCCGGTCGCCGGTGGTGATGAGCACGTCCATGCCCTGGTCGCGGGCCTGGCAGGCGAGGGTGGCGATGACGTCGTCGGCCTCGTAACCCTCCTTCTCCACGACCGGGATGCGCAGCGCCGCGAGGACCTCCTTGACCAGGCTGACCTGGCCCTTGAAGTCGGTCGGGGTCTCGCTGCGGCCGGCCTTGTACTCCGCGTACTTCTCGGTGCGGAAGGAGCGGCGGGAGACGTCGAAGGCGACCACGATGTGGCTGGGCTGCTCGTCGCGGAGCACGTTGATCAGCATCGAGGTGAAGCCGTAGACGGCGTTGGTCGGCTGCCCCGTGGTGGTGGAGAAGTTCTCCACCGGCAGGGCGAAGAACGCCCGGTATGCCAGGGAGTGTCCGTCGACGAGGAGCAGGCGCGGCGTCGTAGCTGTCACGGCAGCGACTCTAGTCCGTGGGGCCGACAACCCGGCGGACGGCGGCACCGCGAAAAGCGACGGCCGGCCACCCCGGGTGGGGACGGCCGGCCGCCGGCAGGTACGACTCAGGCGACGCCGAGGTACGCCTCCTTGACCGCCGGGTCGTGCAGCAGGTCCCGGCCGGTGCCCTCCTTGACGATCCGGCCGGTCTCCAGCACGTAGCCCCGGTGGGCCCGGGAGAGCGCCTGCTGGGCGTTCTGCTCCACCAGCAGGATGGTCGTGCCCTGCTCGTTGATCCGGGTGATGATCTCGAAGATCTGCTGGATCAGCATCGGCGCGAGCCCCATCGAGGGCTCGTCGAGCAGCAGCAGTCGCGGGCGGGCCATGAGCGCCCGGCCCACCGCCAGCATCTGCTGCTCACCGCCGGAGAGCGTGCCGCCGGGCTGCTTGCGCCGCTCGGCGAGCCGGGGGAAGAGGTCCATGACCATCTTCATGTCCTCGGCGATGCCCGCCCGGTCCCTGCGGGTGTACGCGCCCATCTCCAGGTTCTCGACGACGCTCATCCCGGGGAAGACGCCCCGGCCCTCGGGCGCCTGCCCGATGCCCCGGGCCACCCGCAGGTCGGCCCGCATCCGGGTGACGTCGGTGCCGTCGAAGACGATCGAGCCGGAGGCCACCGGACGCAGCCCGGAGATGGCCCGCATGGTGGTGGTCTTGCCGGCGCCGTTCGCGCCGATCAGGGCCACCACCTCGCCCTCGTCGACCGTCAGGCTGATCCCGTGCAGCGCCTGGATCCGCCCGTACAGCAGGGTCAGGTCGTTGATCTCAAGCAGCATCGGTCGGCACCCCCAGGTACGCGGCGATCACCTTCGGGTCCTCACGGACCTCGGCCGGCAGGCCCTCGGCGATCTTCTTGCCGAACTCCAGCACCACGATCCGGTCGGTCACGCCCATGACGAGTCGCATGTCGTGCTCGATCAGAAGGATCGTCGTGCCATTGTCGCGGATCTTCCGGATCAGGCCGTTCAGTTCCTCCTTCTCCGCCGGGGTGAAGCCGGCGGCCGGCTCGTCCAGGCAGAGCAGGGTCGGATCCGTGGCCAGGGCCCGGGCGATCTCCAGCCGGCGCTGCTCGCCGTACGAGAGGTTGCGGGCCAGGTCCCCGGCGCGGCGCTCGATGCCGACGAAGCGCAGCAGCTCGTGCGCCTTCTCGCGGCCCTCCCGCTCCTCCCGCCAGTGCCGCGGCAGCCGCAGCATCGCGGCGATCACGCTGGTCTTGTGGTGGGCGTCCGCGCCCACCATCACGTTCTCCAGCGCGGTCATCTCCGGGAAGAGCCGGATGTTCTGGAACGTCCGGGCGATGCCCGCCTTGGTGATCCAGCTCCGACGCCGGCCGTTGATCCGCTGCCCGGCGAACCGGATCTCGCCCTCGGTGGGCCGGTAGACGCCCGTCATCGCGTTGAAGCAGGTCGTCTTGCCGGCGCCGTTCGGGCCGATCAGGCCGAGGATCTCCCCCTTGTACAGGGTGAAGGCGACGTCGTCGAGGGCGACCACACCGCCGAAGCGGAGGGTGACGTGGTCGACCTCCAGCAGCGGCTCACGCCCGGCCGGGGCGGTATCGCCCGGCGTGGGCTCGACCGGCGTGTCCGCGCCCTTCTCCGGCGGGGTGCCGACCGTGCTGCGACCGTCGTCGGCGATGTCCCGCTCGCTGGTCTCGTCCCGCTCGCTGTGCATCTGCGGCTCACTCATTGGGCACCGTCTCCTGGGGAACCGCTTCCTTGCGCCGGTCGGCGAACTCCGCCGCCCGCCGCCGGTTGGGCACCAGACCCTGCGGCCGGAAGATCATCATGACGATGACCACCAGGCCGAAGACCAGGATCCGGTACTCGGCGGCGTCGAACTCCACCCCGATGAGGTCGCCGACGCCGCGCAGCCACTCCGGCAGGTACCAGGTGACCGCGCCGCCGACGATGGCGCCCTTGATGTTGCCGGCGCCGCCGAGGATCACCGCGGCGAGCACCAGGATGGAGCTCTCCAGCACGAACTGGTCGGAGTTGATGAACGTCTGCTTGCCGGCGAACACCGCGCCGGTCAGGCCGGCCACGGCCGCGCCGATGGCGAACGCCCACAGCTTGTACTTGAACGTCGGCACGCCCATGATCTCGGCGGCGTCCTCGTCCTCGCGGATCGCGACCCAGGCCCGCCCGACCCGGCTGTTGGCCAGGTTCCGGATCAGCACCAGCACGATGAGGATCAGCGTCAGCATCAGCCAGTAGTACGGCCGGGCGTCCACCACCCCGAACAGCGGCTTGCCGTCCGTGCCGGTGCCCGGCGGGTGCGGGATCGCCGGGATGCCCCGCTGGCCCTGGGCGATGCCGTCCTGGCGCGCGGCGTACAGCCGGATCATCTCGGCGAAGCCGAGGGTCACGATCGCCAGGTAGTCACCGCGCAGGCGCAGCGTCGGGCCACCGAGGATCACCCCGGAGACCATCGCCACCATCACCGCCAGCGGCACCGCCGCCAGCCACGGCCAGTTCGTGCCGAACCGGCTCTCCGGCGAGGTGAGCAGCGCGACCGTGTACGCGCCGAGCGCGTAGAAGCCGAAGTAGCCCAGGTCGAGCAGGCCGGCGAAGCCGACCACCACGTTGAGCCCGACGGCCAGCAGGACGAACACCGCGGTGTCGAAGAGCACGCCGGCGAAGTCCGAGCGGGTGGTGTAGAAGGCGAAGTAGTCGCTGCCGACGGGGAAGCCGAGGTACTCGTAGAACCACTTGTTGGGCAGGATGTAGAGCAGGACGATCAGCGCGGCGATCGCCGCCCAGCGCACCTGCTTGGGCATGGCCGCCCAGCGGCTCTTGATACCCGCGGTCCGCTTCTTGTCCACGGTGGCGGTCATGCGCGCGCCCTCCCGAGAGATTCGCCGAGCAGACCGGTCGGCCGGAACATCAGCAGCACGATCAGCAGCACGAAGCCGGTGAAGTCCTTCCACTCGCCGCCGAAGAGGCCGGCCGCGTAGTTCTCCACCACGCCGAGCAGCAGGCCGCCCAGCAGCGCGCCGCGCAGGTTGCCGATGCCGCCGAGCACCGCGGCCGAGAAGGCCTTGAGCCCGATCAGGAAGCCGACGTTGAACTTGGTGTAGCCGAACCGGATGTCCCACAGCAGGGCGCCCACGCCGGCCATCAGGCCGCCGAGCACGAAGACCAGCAGGATGACCCGGTTCTTGTTGACACCCATGAGCGCGGCGGTGTCCGCGTCCTGGGCGACCGCCCGGATGCCGCGGCCCAGGCGGCTGCGGTTCACGAACTGGTCCAGCGCGATCATCATGATCAGCGTGACGGCGAGGATGAGCAGCTGGACGTTGGTCACCGCGGCGCCGAAGAGGGTGAACACCGTCTTCTGCGGGATCAGGTCCGGCATGCCGAACGGGGCCCGGCTGGTGCTGATGCCGAACGACTCGGCGAGCACGAACGAGGCGCCGATCGCGGTGATGAGGAAGGCCAGCGGCGGCGCGTTGCGGCGGCGCAGCGGCCGGTAGGCGACCAGTTCGACCGTGACCGCGGTGACCGCCGAGGCGGCCATCGCCACCACGAGACCGGCGACGACCGCCAGGATCAGCGGGCCGAGGGCCGGGGCGGCCGAGTTCTGGTCGTAGCCGAGGGCCTGCCAGGTCCACAGGGCGGTGAAGGTACCGACCATGAAGACCTCGGAGTGAGCAAAGTTGATCAGGCGCAGAACGCCGTACACCAGGGTGTAGCCGAGGGCGATGAGCGCGTAGATCGCGCCCTGCTCCAGGCCGGTGATGGTCAGCGCCGGAAAGTTCCCGAAGAGCTCATCGAAGTTCAAGTGGGGGCTCCAACTGTGCGGCCAAGCGGTGCGGCCGGGAGGAAATACTCCCGGCCGCACGCCTGGTGTCCCGTGCCGGGACCGGACGAACCGGTCAGGACTTGGGGATCTCGATGTCGGGGACGACCTTGCCCGCGTTCACCTTGAACGCCCAGACCAGCACCTGGGCCGGGTCAAGCTCGCCGTTGGACTCGAACTTGTAGGTGACGCCGGTGGCGCCGCCGGTGCCGTTGTAGGAGTTGATGAAGCTCAGCAGGTCGGCGCGCGAAGCCTTGCCGGCCTTGATGCCCTCCAGCATGATCTTCGTGATGTCGTACGACACGTCGGCGTAGGTGCCCGGCTCGGCGTTGTCGAAGGCCGCCTTGTAGTCGGTCACGAAGGTGCCCTTGGCCGCGGTGGCCGGGGCGCACGGGCAGGTGAGGATCGTGCCCTCGGCGACCTGCTCGCCGGCGACCTTGATGAAGTTGGCGTCGTTGACACCGTCACCGGCGACCATCGTGCCCTTCCAGCCCGCGCCCTTGAGCTGCTTGAGCAGCAGGCCGGCCTCGGTGTAGTAGCCACCGAAGAAGAGGACGTTCGCACCGCTGCTCTGGATCTTGGTGACCACGGCGGAGAAGTTGGTCTGCTTGACCTGGATCTTGTCCTCGCCCGCGACCGAGCCGATGACCTTCTTCACCTCGTCCACCAGGCCGGCGCCGTACGCCGACTGGTCGTCCACCACGTAGACCTTCTCGGCCTTCAGGACGTTCTTGATGTACCGGCCGGCGGCCGGGCCCTGCGAGGTGTCGTTACCGACGCCCCGGTGGAAGATCTTCCAGTTCTTGGTGCTCAGGCTCGGACGGGTCGCCGACGGGGTGATGATCGGCAGGCCGGCCTCGTCGAAGATCGGGTCGGCAACCTCGGACTCACCGGAGAACGCCGGGCCGATGATGCCGACCACCTTGCTGTCGCCGACCGCCTGCTGCGCCAGGGCCGGCGCCTTGGCCGGGTCACCCTGCGAGTCGTACTCGGAGAGCTGGACCTTGCAGTCCGCGTTGTCCTTGTTGTACTGGTCGATGGCCAGCTTGGTGCCGTTGCGCATGTGGATACCGAGACCCGCGGCGTCACCGGTCAGCGGGCCGAAGTAGCCGATCTTCAGGTCGCAGGCGGCCTTGCTGCCACCCGCATCACTACCACTGTCAGCCTTGCAGGCCGCGCCACTGAAAACGAGCGCGCCGATGGCCACGCCACCCAGCACCCGTGCGAGCTTCTGCCTCACGGCTCGTACCCTCCTCCGTCCGATGGCCCGGAAACCACCCACCGCGAATTGGACCTTGCGAGAGGTTGGCCGGACCGACCGCGATCCCGGTCTGGGCCGGGACGTTATCCCACCAGCGGGCCGCGAAGGTAGACCTGGGAAGCGGGGTTGACCTAACCGTTACGTTGAGTGGCCGGATTCACAGAAGTGCTGTAACACACCGGCCCGCGTGGTGGGAAAATCGGACATCCGACACCGACCGGAAACACGCTGGTGAGAGGCTCATGCGCGCCCCCACGGCCCCCGCGCCGCCCACACCTCGGCCCGCGCGCCGTCGTCCACCAGCAGCAGCGCCACCCCACCCGCCGCGACCACCGCCACCGTCCGGTCGCTGGCCGCCGGCACCGCCACCGGCAGCGCCACCGGCGACCACCGCGCCCCGTCCGCCGAGAACCACCCCGCGCCCGCCGCCG